>JAUSPW010000138.1 GCA_030652635.1 Pseudohongiella sp.
CCCGCATACACTTTGAGCTTCTTGAACATTGCACGACCCAACGGAGTGCGGGGCAGCATACCCTTGATCGCCAGCTTGAGCACGCGATCAGGAGCACGATCAATCAGCTTTTCGAAGCTGAATGACTTCAAGCCACCCGGAAAACCGGTGTGGTGATGGTACATCTTGTCTTTAGCTTTGTTGCCGGTGACACGCACTTTTTCTGCATTGATCACGACCACAAAATCGCCTGTGTCTACGTGTGGGGTGTATTCAGGCTTATGCTTGCCGCGTAAGCGGGTTGCGATCTCGGTCGCAATACGGCCGAGTGTCTGGCCTTCTGCATCCACGAGCAGCCAGTTGTGTTCTACATTCTGTGGTTTGGCACTAAAAGTCTTCATGAAACGTCACCGAACGGGCATTATCTTCAGGGAGCGCGAATACTACCGAAGCATATTGGAAACTTCAAGCACTTTGTTCGTTAAAACTACAAGTTCCACGCTATGGTCTGTGCTCGAGCCCGAGATATTCTTCTGACTGCATCTCTAGCAAACGACTGCGTGTTCGCTCAAAAACAAATGCCAAACCCGTTCCCGTGTACAAATCCTGCAATGGCACAGCTGCTGACAACAACAATTTGACCTGTCGATCGTAGAGCTCATCTATCAGACTGACAAACCGCCGGGCAATGTCATCCTGCCCAGAGTCCATTTGTGGCACATTGCTCAGCACGATGGAATGAAATTGTCGCGCCAGCTCGATGTAGTCAAATGCACTGCGGGCGCCACCACATAGCTGACCAAAATCGAACCAGGCCACCCCTTCTGAGACCAAACGCACCGGCACCTTCCTGCCAAGAATCTCTATCGCACCATCCTGGATACGTTCAGCATGCCCGCATGCCAGCCGGTCAAAGCCATCCCGTAATGCGGCATCAGCCTCGGCGCCTGACGGTGAAAAGTACAAGCAAGCCTGCTTGAGTGCGCGCAAACGATAGTCCACGCCACCATCCAACTCAAACACCTGCGTGTGCTGATGAATGAGCTTGATCGCTGGCAGAAATCGCGCACGCTGCAGGCCATTTGCGTACAAGCCGTCGGGATGAATATTCGACGTAGCCACCAACACCACACCTGCGCTCATCAGATGCTCCAGCAAACCACCCAGAATCATGGCATCACCAATATCTGACACAAAAAACTCGTCAAAGCACAACACGCGTGCGCGGGAAGCAATATTCGCGGCAACGACTTCCAGGGGATTTTTTTGCTGTTTGAGAGCGGCAAGCTCGGAATGAACTTGTTGCATGAATCTATGAAAGTGAGTTCGCTGTTTGCGCTCGAAAGGCAGACACTCAAAAAAAGTATCCATCAGATAGGTTTTACCCCGACCTACGCCTCCATATATATAGAGGCCCTTGATCGCATCAACGGACACCGGCGATCCCGAAGCACTCTTGATACGCGCCTTTAATGCAGAAATCAGCCCGGCAGGCTTCTTTTGTACGCGCAACAAATCATCAAACAAGCGCTGCAATTCCGCGACTGCTGCGGCTTGAGCGGCGTCCGGCTTGATGAGCCCATTCGCCAGATCATCCTTGTAACACTGCAAAGGAGTAGCCATTTAGCGTTTGATCCGATGGAAAGGCGCGCATTTTAGGGTATTTTGGCCGACCGCACCACGTCCATACCTGAGAGCTCATCAACAATCACAAACCTTCATGCTAGAATTCCTGCGAGTCAAACGCTTACATCCGCGTTATACTTGCGGCATTTCTAAGAGGAATTACAGCCAATGATATGGTTAACCGGCATCGTCTGCCTTGCAATTGGCGCGGCGGCGGGCTTTTTTATAGCACCGCGGTTTAGTAACAGCAATCCTGAAAAAATTGTTGAACTCGAAACAAAAATTCAGGATCTTCAGCGACATCATGCGGATTACCGCGAACATGTCAGTGAGCATTTCAGCGCGACCGCGGATCTCGTTCACAACATGACCGAAAGTTATCGCGATGTTTATCAGCATCTGGCAAGGGGCGCACAAGATCTTTGCAACGAAGAAGTTGCTGGCAAATTGCTACCTTCGGCAGATCAATCGATGTTCTCTGGCCCGGACGGAGACACCATGGAGCCGCCCAAAGACTACGCGCCTCGCCGGGTCGGTACTCAGAGTGGTGCGTTGTCTGAGGGATTCGGCCTTGAGCGCGACAAATCTACGGATGATGAACGGTGATTCGGTACGCGCTGAAAAGCTCCTGCATTAACAAATAAACTTGATAACTCGTCAGATCAACCGCAGGTTTTTTGCTGCGCGTTGCTGCGCCACCCGTAAGGCAAAATCATGGCAGATTACAACCTGACTCACCTGAAACAACTGGAAGCTGAAAGCATCCACATCATTCGCGAAGTTGCCGCAGAGTTTGATAACCC
>JAUSPW010000204.1 GCA_030652635.1 Pseudohongiella sp.
CCGCGGAACATGTGCAGGTACACAACCACAAAGAAGGCAGAAGCACCAGTAGAGTGGATGTAACGTATCAACCATCCAAATTCAACATCACGCATGATGTATTCGACCGAAGCAAATGCTGCTTCTGCACTGTTTGTGTAGTGCATGGTCAGGAAAATGCCGGATACCAGTTGGATAACCAGAACTACCAATGACAAAACACCAAAGAAATACCAGAAGTTAAAGTTCTTGGGTGCGTAGTACTTGCTCATATGCTTTTCCCACGCATTCACGATGGGCAAGCGGTCATTCGTCCAATCTCTCAAGCCTACGAGTGAGGACACGATAAAACCTTGTTTCTTTGTATCACTCATTATGCGCCTACCCCGTCTTCACCAATTACAAGGATATTGTCTGTCTCATAGTAGTATGGAGGGACTTCCATGTTTCGTGATGCCGGAGAGCCGTTGTATACACGGCCAGCCAGGTCAAACTTGGAACCGTGGCAAGGACAGAAAAATCCACCTTTCCAGTTTTCCTCAAACGGCTCCGCGCGAATCGCAAGGCGCGGAGTCGGAGAACAGAATAGATGAGGGCAAAGTCCCACCAGCACCAGAATTTCAGGCTGACGAGAGCGATAGGAATTGGTAGCGTATTCAGGCTGCTCGGGTTGAGCAGACGCTGGATCCTGCAAATCCCCGTCTATTGTAGGCAACGCTTCCAGAATTTCTGCTGTGCGGCGCACAACAAATATCGGGCGCCCTCGCCAGGCGGGAATAGGTCCGAGTATTGCACCTTCTTCGATGCGGCTGATATCAACCCGAACTGCTGCGCCTGCTGCACGCGCTTTGGCACTTGGGTTCCAGGAACCGACGAAGGGGACAACAGCCCCCACGACACCGGCTACCCCAACTACCGAGGTTGACCCCAATAAAAACCGTCTGCGGCCAGAATCAGTACCGTCTTCACTCACCGTGTAATCTCCTGAGCATTGTCGTCTGTCAAAAAGAAATGTGCACACAAGCAGTGAGCTGGCGTGCGAAATCTACTAGTGCTGCATAGCTGCGCGTTTGAGGATAGCCGCTAACGATTGGCCGAATTACGCAAACCGGCAAACGCGCGGAATGGTAGTTAATTTGGCGACTTTTTTCAAGCTCACCCCCCACCAAAACCACCTTAACTTATTGAATAGAATAGGAATTTATTTTTTTCTAAAACAAAAAAGCGCTGCCCCTCTCCGGAACAACGCTTTGAGTACACAGCAGGCGGGCTAACTTTTCAGCCAACGCGCCCACCAGCGAGACATTAACGCTTGGAGTACTGAGGACGCTTACGAGCTTTCCGCAGACCAACCTTCTTACGCTCGACCGCACGCGCATCACGTGTCACGAATCCAGCCTTACGCAGCGGAGAGCGCAACTCTTCGTCATATGCAATCAGGGCACGCGTCAGACCATGACGGATTGCGCCGGCCTGGCCGAAGCTACCACCACCGGCAACGGTGATCTTAAGGTCAAACTTGCCAACCATGTCAACCAGCTCAAGCGGTTGCTGCACAATCATGCGCGCAACTTCACGACCGAAGAAATTATCGATAGTGCGGTTATTGATACTGATGCTGCCTGTGCCTTTTGTAATAAAAACGCGCGCAGTTGCAGTCTTTCGTCGGCCGGTGCCGTAATATTGTGTTGTAGCCATAAGGACTCAGTAAACCTCGTCGAAAACTTACAGTTGCAGTGCCTGCGGCTGCTGGGCCGCATGCGGATGCTCGTTACCCGCATACACTTTGAGCTTATTGAACATTGCACGACCCAACGGAGTGC
>JAUSPW010000232.1 GCA_030652635.1 Pseudohongiella sp.
GCGACTGAAATCGGCAAAACCGCCTGCATCATAATCAAAAACCTGTTGCGCCCGGTCAGGCTGGCTCACTGAGTCCACTAGCGTATTGACCAGGCTATATGCCAGCAAGTGCGGCAAGTGGCTGGTGCCCGCAAGCACAACATCGTGTCGCTCCGGACTCATTGCATGAACATCTGCACCCAGTACCTGCCATAGCGCCATGACTGTTTGCAGGGCCGCAGTACTATTCTCTTTAAGAGGTGTCAGTATCACCTTGCGATTATTAAACAGTTCGGCCTTGGAAGCCGCGTAACCACTTTGCTCTGAGCCAGCTATCGGGTGCCCTGGTACAAACCGGTGCAGGCTCTCTGGGAACAGTGCGCGTGCGTCTGCAACAACATTGGACTTTACACTGGCAGCATCGGTGATGATTGCCTGTGGGTCGGCCAAATCCTTTAGTTGCTCCAGAACTTTTCTGACACTCAGCGTAGGGGTGCAGATGACAATAATATCGGCTTGTGGGGCAAGCACACTCAAATCGGTCGAGTAAGCGTCAATGCTGCCATCATTGAGTGCCGACTGTAGCGCTATGCTGTCTCTGCCATGAGCCAGAATGCGTTTGCACTGCTTGTTGTGTGCAAGACCTCGTGCAATCGATCCGCCAATCAGCCCGAGTCCAATGATCAGTACGGTTTTAGAGTGCAAAAGATTCACGATGGTGTTTGATTCTGTTGTGCGCGTGGGTAAGAGCCCAGATTTTTGATCTTCACAACCCGATCGGCGAGTTCTGCAAAAACCTGACGTACCGGTTCGTCTTCAATGTGCCCTTCAAAGTCGATAAAAAACACGTAAGACCAGAATCCATCTCTGGCTGGCCGGGTTTCAATACGTGTCAGGCTGACCTGGAAGCGGTCAAATGGCTCAAGTAATCTAAACAATGCACCGGGCTTGTTTTCTGTGTAAACGAGAATAGATGTTTTGTCATGGCCAGAAGAGAGTTTGGCGCGATTCTGCGAAAGCACCAAAAAGCGCGTTGTATTGTTTTTTCGGTCCTGAATGCCAGATTCCAGTATGTGCAAGCCATAGCTTTGAGCGGCCATTGCGCCCGCAATCGCTGCGACGCTCTCGTCTAGAGACGCCATCCGGGCTGCCTCCGCGTTACTGCTTGCTTCTTCAAGCTGTACATGAGGAAAATTAGAGCGAAGCCACAAACGACACTGTGCAAGTGATTGTTTATGAGAAACAATTTTCTTTATTTTGTCGAAAGACTGCTTTCCCTTCACCATCAGATTATGTTCTATCGGCAAATACACCTCCCCAATAATATGGAGAGATGTATCGATCAAACAGTCTTGAGTGTTGTTTACTGCGCCTTCAGTTGAATTTTCTATTGGCACAAGGCCAAACTCGGCCTTGCCTGCTTCAACTTCCAGAAACACATCATCAATGCTGCTGACGCTGACCCGGATGGGCAGTTCGCCAGCACCAAAATAACTATCAACAGCCGCATTTGAAAACGTGCCCGGAGGTCCTAGAAAAGCTACCTTTTCTATGCAATTGGTTTCGTCCGAGGCAGCAACACCCTTAATCATCCCTGGCCTCAGTGTCGTCAATCTGCAAAACATCAGCATCTGACTCTGGTACGCTGACGATTGCTTCGACAGTGTCGTCGTACAATGCAACTTCCTCAGCTTCCGCGACAGTTTGAATACCAACCAGCGCTTCGTCATTTTTAAGGCGAATCAACCTGACGCCTTGAGTGTTTCGACTCAAAGTGGGGATCTCGTCAACCCGGGTGCGCACCATGGTGCCGCGGTCGCTGATCAACATGATTTGTTCGCCCTCAATGACCTGTACAGCGCCGACCAATGTGCAGTTTCGTTCGCTGGTCTGCATGGCAATAACGCCTTGCCCGCCTCGGCCATAAACAGGGAACTCAGGAATGGTTGTGCGTTTGCCATAACCGTTTTTGCTGACGGTTAATACCTGTTTGCCCTCTTCAGGGATGATTAGCGCAATCATCTCATGTCCTTCCGCCAGTCTGATGCCTCTCACCCCGCGGGCCGTTCTACCCATGGTGCGAACATCAGTTTCGAGGAATCGTAATACCTTGCCACTGCTGCTGAATAGCATGATGTCACGCTGACCATCAGTCAGCGCTGTTCCGATCAGCCTATCCCCCTCATCCAGTTCGATTGCCCGCAATCCAACGCTGCGAGGGCGTGAGAAGTTAAGCAATTCGCTCTTTTTAACAACACCTTGTGCGGTTGCCATAAAGATGAAGTTCCCCTCCGTATATTCACGGATTGGCAGCATGCTGGTGATGCGTTCTCCCTCTTCGAGCGGAAGGATATTAACAAGAGGACGACCGCGAGCGGTCCGACTTGCCAAAGGAATATTAAAGACCCTGAGCCAATACACTTTTCCTGCGCTGCTAAAACACAATAAGGTGTCATGACTGCTGGCAATCAACAGGTGTTCAAGTTCGTCTTCGTCTTTTAATGTCGCAGCAGCCCGACCCATGCCTCCGCGTCGTTGCGCCTGGTAGTCGGCCAAGGGCTGAGACTTGGCATAACCAGCACGCGAAATTGTCACGACTCGATCTTCTTCTGGAATCAGATCTTCAGTGCTCAAATCCAGTTGAGAGCCAACAATTTCAGTTTTTCGTGCATCGCCATAATTGTTACGAACAAGATTCAGCTCTTCACGCATAACTTCAAACAATCTGACTTCGCTGTTCAGAATATGAAGAAACTCCGCAATTTGTCTCAGTAACTCTTTGTAATCATTGATGAGTTTTTCGTGTTCGAGACCTGTAAGCCGGTGCAGCCTCAAGTCCAGAATCGCTTGTGCCTGGGCGGGCGACAGGAAATACTCTTGATCTATCAGCCCGAATTCAACAGGTAGCTCTTCAGGTCGGCACGTATCGGCACCTGATTCACCTAACATTGCCAGCAAACTGACTGAATGCCATGAGCGCGCAAGTAATTTTTCTTTGGCTTCAGCAGATGTAGGAGACTCTTTGATGAGTTGAATCACCGCATCAATATTCGCCAGTGCAACCGCTAGCCCTTCAAGGATATGACCTTTTTCTCGCGCTTTGCGAAGCAGGAAAATCGTTCTTCGAGTAACAACTTCCCGTCTGTGTCTGATAAAAGACTGCAGTATCTGTTTAAGATTCAGTAGCTTGGGCTGGCCATCTACCAAAGCAACCATGTTGATGCCAAAAACAGACTGCATCTGTGTCTGTGCATACAGATTATTCAGAACAACTTCACCGTTTTCGCCACGGCGAAGTTCAATGACCACGCGCAGGCCATCTTTGTCTGATTCATCGCGAAGTTCTGTAATACCTTCAATTTTTTTCTCTTTAACCAACTCTGCGATCTTTTCTACCAGTTTGGATTTGTTTAACTGGTACGGTATTTCAGTAATGATGATTGTCTGTTTGCCACTTTTGTCATCTTCGATGACTTCAGCACGAGCGCGCATATAGATGCGGCCGCGCCCGGTTTTGTAAGCTTCCACGATTCCTGCGCGGCCGTTGATGATGGCTGCGGTCGGGAAATCCGGCCCCTTAACGAACTCCATCAACTCATCAATGGTGATGTCATCGTTGTCCATGAGAGCCAGACAAGCATCCACAATCTCAGTCAGATTGTGTGGAGGAATGTTGGTTGCCATGCCCACAGCAATACCGCTGGAGCCGTTTACGAGCAAATTGGGGATCTGAGTCGGAAACACATCCGGGATTTTCTCGGTGCCATCGTAATTGTCGGAAAAATCGACCGTGTCCTTGTCGAGGTCCGCCATCAAATCGTGCGCTATTTTTGACATACGGATTTCGGTATATCGCATAGCTGCAGCAGCGTCACCGTCAATAGAACCAAAGTTGCCCTGGCCATCCACTAAGGGGTATCTGAGCGAGAAACTTTGTGCCATTCGAACGATGGTGTCATAAACAGCAGAGTCACCATGTGGGTGATATTTACCGATAACATCACCCACGACTCTTGCTGATTTTTTGTAGGGCTTGTTCCAGTCGTTAGAGAGCACGTTCATTGCGAACAACACTCGTCTGTGCACCGGCTTCAGACCGTCCCGCACATCTGGCAGGGCTCGACCAACAATCACGCTCATGGCATAGGCAAGGTAGGACTCCCGCATTTCGCTTTCTAGCGATACGGGAAGGATCTGTTTATTTGATTCCGTCATATTGTTTCCGTCATGCTGTTCCATCATTTTCTGCAGTCATATGCGCAGTCTTTGCTGCTGCAATTACGGGATGTGCGAACCCGGTCTGCAGGTGCCGTAAAACGCCGGGATAGTATCACAAACACCCCATGACCGGACACAAAAATCCGGTTTGAGATCAGTCTCCTGCCATGAGCCAAACTTGGTTATAATCGCCGCCCTGACACATATTCTGCGGAGTAATACGATGACCCACTCAGGCCCGGTGCACGCTGACCTGCTGATACACGCCAGCTGGATAGTCACCGGCACGGAGGATCAAGTAGTGCATGAAAATGCATGTCTTGCGGTTTCGGACGGAAAAATTCTTGAAATACTGCACAGCGCTTCGGTAGCTGCCCGGTACAAAGCGCCTGTAGAGTTGAATCTACAGGGACACGCCTTGATGCCAGGTTTGGTGAATACGCACGGGCATGCAGCAATGGCCTTGTTCAGGGGCATCGCCGATGACTTGTCCTTACATACATGGCTAGAGCAGTACATTTGGCCGTTGGAGGGCAAATGGGTCAGCGAGGAGTTTGTGTATCAGGGCACGCAGCTGGCTATTGCCGAAATGATCTGTTCAGGTACAACCAGTTTTGCAGATATGTATTTTTTTCCTGATGCCAGCGCCCGTGCCGCCACAGAAGCCGGTATTCGGGTTCAGCTTGCGTCACCGATCATAGATTTCCCGAATCCCTGGTCTTCAAGTGCTGAAGAGGCAATACAGAAGACATCCGTGCTTCATGATGAGTGGCGTCACAGCACCTTGGTCACTACAGCATTTGGACCACACGCTCCCTATTCCTTATCAGACGAGCCAATCCGGAAAATAGTCATGCTCTCTGAGTTGCTGGACATTCCTGTGCATATGCATATTCACGAAACCAGTTTCGAGGTAGAGGACGCCCTCAGCAAACATGGACAACGCCCTTTGGCCAGACTGGCTGAACTTGGTTTGTTAAGCCCAAGACTTGTTTGTGTGCATGCTACACAGTTGACGGATGATGAAATTGAATTGCTGAATACCACCGGTGTGAACATCGCACATTGTCCGGAATCGAATTTGAAGCTGGCGAGTGGTTTCTGTCCAGTCGACAAGCTGATCCGTGCTGGCGTGAATGTGAGTTTGGGTACCGATGGAGCCGCCAGTAACAACGACCTTGATATGTTTTCTGAAATGCGTACCGCTGCGTTGCTGGCAAAAGCGGTCAGTGGCGATGCTCGCGCACTGCCTGCCTACAAGGCGCTACAAATGGCGACCATTAATGGTGCCAGGGCCTTAGGGCTGGATCAGTTTACTGGTACGCTTGAGTCAGGCAAACAAGCCGATGTGATTGCGGTAAAACTGAATGACCTGAATTCAGTCCCCGTCCACAATCCGGTTTCTCAATTGGTATACAGCACAAAATCAAGCCAGGTAAAACACGTTTGGGTCAATGGACGGCATCTGCTTGATGATGGCGAGTTCACCACATTGAACAAACAAAAGCTGTTGGATATGGCTCAGCACTGGCAAAAAACTCTGGAAACTTTGATATGACAACTGCAAGCAACAATCGCGATGATGCGGAAATTCGCAAGTTTGAAGCACTGGCTGCCCGGTGGTGGGATGCAAACAGTGAGTTCAAGCCCTTACATGAGATCAATCCTCTGCGTATGGGGTTTATCAGCTCAAAACTGAATCCAGCGGGTAAGCGATGTTTGGACATTGGTTGTGGTGGCGGCATTCTCAGTGAAGCGCTTGCGCGCCATGGCGCTTCAGTGACAGCGATTGACCTGGCTGAGGCATCGCTGGCTGTTGCCAGACTGCACAATCTGGAAAGTCAGCTCGACATCAAATACGAAAACATCAGTGCTGAGGACATGGCTCACAGAGAAAGCGGGCAGTACGATATGGTTACCTGTCTGGAAATGCTGGAGCATGTGCCAGATCCGGAGTCAGTCGTGGAGGCTGTTTCCAGACTGGTCAAACCGGGTGGAGATGTATTTTTTTCGACAATCAACCGCAATCCAAAATCCTGGTTATTTGCCATTGTGGGTGCGGAGTACATTCTGAATCTGTTGCCTCGTGGCACCCATGACTTTGGCAAGTTCATCAAGCCATCCGAATTGGCAAACTGGTGCCGGCACCATGGCTTGCAGCAAGGTGAAATCAAGGGGATGGGTTATAACCTGTTGACCAAAAAATATAGTTTGCAGTCAGGGATTGATGTCAATTATCTGGTTCATTACAAAAAACCCGCATTGGAATAATGCGCTCAGTCGTCAATGTAGCTGCGCTATCGGCCATCTTTAGAGGTTCAAATTGAATTCCGCCAATCAACTCTCTGGCAATGTTACCAAGCTGAGCACACAAGGCTGTGTGCTCTTTGATCTTGACGGCACGCTGCTGGATACCGCGGCAGATTTTCAGGCTGTTTTGAATGTCTTATGTATCGAACAAGGTGTTACGCCCCCTACTACAGCTGCAATTCACTCCACAGTTTCCAGTGGTGCGCGAGCCTTGATCAGTCTTGCATTTGAACTTGAGCAGGCATCGGATCAGTTTGACATCCTGCTGCAACAATTACTGAACCAATACTTGGAACAGATCGGACGCACAAAAACTACTCTCTACCCGGGTATGGACGTTCTGCTTCAGAAACTGGAAAGCCTCTCTATTCCCTGGGGCGTTGTGACCAATAAACCAGTTCGGTTTTCTGAGCCTCTGCTGCGCAATCTACAACTCCACAACCGCTGTGCTGTTCTCATCTGCCCAGACCATGTCACTCATTCAAAGCCGCATCCTGAGCCCTTGTTGTTGGCATGTGAACGCGTAGGCAGACAGCCGGAACTTAGCATTTATGTGGGCGATCATCCGCGGGATATAACCGCAGGCAAAGCAGCCGGTATGAAAACGATTGCCGCTGCGTATGGCTATCTGCCTGCAGAACCCTGTATTTCCAGCTGGGGTGCTGACATGATCGTTAACAACGTCAGCGAAGTAACACAACTTTTTTGGCCGGTTGGTCAAGCAGTTAACTAAAACAAAGGAATCTGTATGAGCTCTTCAAGTGACTCGTCAAAACCATTATTAAACAAAATCATTCTGGTAACTGGTGCGGGTGATGGAATCGGCAAATCAGTTTCGCTGGCTTACGCGCGAGCCGGCGCAACCGTCATTCTGCTGGGACGAACCCAACACAAGCTGGAGCAGGTTTACGATGAGATTGTTGCAGAGCACCTGAGCGAGCCGATTATCCACCCTATGGATCTGGCCAGTGCCGGCAGCGAAGAATATGAAATTCTGGGCAAGAGTGTGAAAGAGCAATTTGGGCACTTGGACGGATTACTGCACAATGCCGGGCATTTGGGCACGCTTGGCCCCATGCAATATATTCCGCCAGAAATCTGGATGAAAATCATGCAAGTAAATGTTAACGCTGGGTTTTTATTAACCCGAGCACTGATGCCGGCCTTGATGGCGGCTCAAGATGCCAGAGTGTTATTTACCTCATCATCCGTTGGACGAAAAGGACGAGCTTATTGGGGTGCGTATGCCGTCAGCAAATTTGCGGTTGAAGGCATGATGCAGGTGCTTGCAGATGAGTTGCAAAATATCAGTGCTATCAAAGTTAACACCGTCAATCCCGGTGCAACCCGCACAGGCATGCGCGCTGCGGCATACCCCGCGGAAAATCCTGCCTCATTACCTACACCTGAGTCCTTGACGCCCGCTTATGTGTTTCTCATGTCAGCCGCTGCCGCCAATATCAATGGAC
>JAUSPW010000238.1 GCA_030652635.1 Pseudohongiella sp.
GACGGAGCGCCATCAACCAGATCTTTAGCTTCTTTCAAGCCCAGACCAGTCAAAGCACGAACAACTTTGATCACGTTAACTTTCTTTTCGCCTGAAGATTTCAGGATAACGTCGAACTCAGTCTTCTCTTCAACAGCTTCAGCAGCAGCAGCTGGAGCAGCAGCAACGGCAACAGCAGCTGCTGCAGAAACGCCGAACTTCTCTTCCATTGCTTTAACCAATGCAACTACGTCCATTACGGACATTTCAGCGATAGCATTCAGAATATCGTCTTTGGACAACGCCATGACTTGTAACTCCCAATAAAAATTTAAAAAATAGATTCAATAATGTTTCGGAATTATGCAGCTTGCTTTTGGTCACGAACGGCGGCAACCGCACGCGTAACCTTAGTCGGAACCTCGTTAAAGGTTTGAACAAGTTTGGTAATCGGTGCCAGCATGACACTCATCAGCATGGACACTGCCTGATCGTAAGTCGGCAATGTTGCCAGAGCATCAATCTGGTCGGCGCCCAATAACTTGCCTCCGACAGACAGAGCTTTGATCTCAAACTTGTCATTTGCTTTGGCAAAATCTTTAAGTACACGCGCAGCGGCACCCGGATCTTCCATAGAAAACGCAAGAATGGTCGGCCCAACAAGTGCATCCTGGATACACTCAAACTCAGTACCTGCAACAGCGCGTTTCAACAAGGTATTACGTACTACACGCAGATACACATTGTTTTGACGAGCGTTCTTGCGAAGCTGAGTCAGGGCAGAAACTGAAACTCCCCGGTAATCGGCGAGCACAGCAGACAAAGCACTGGTAGCAGCTTCATTGACTTCCGAGACGATTTGCTGTTTGTCTTCAAGCCTAATAGCCACTAGCTTTACTCCTGATTAGGGTCAAAATTCAACCCAACGTTGTTTTTCCTCGAGCATTCCACCGTAGAAACAGAGGATTGCCCAAGATTAACTGGTGGAATGGTGGCAAACGAGTTGCCACGGGTTTCACCATCTGCGTAGGCCATTAAGCCACCGTCTTCAACCTGCAAGATCAGGTGACACCTACGGTCTTTGACAGCCCTGTCTGCTGACAGGCAGCAGACAAAACCCCAAAGTCTGAAGCAACCCAATAGGGTTACTTTATATTTTTAGTACTCAGACGCTCAGAGAGGAATGATCAATCTGAACACCAGGCCCCATCGTTGAAGACAGAACCACTTTCTGGATATAGATGCCTTTTGAGGAGGCTGGTTTGGCACGCTTCAAATCATTCAAGAGCGCTTCGAGGTTGCCCTGAATAGCAGGCGCCTCAAATCCAATCTTGCCAATCGCACCGTGAATGATGCCTTTCTTATCAGTACGGTAACGAACCTGGCCCGCCTTGGCATTTCGAACTGCACCAGCAACGTCAGCGGTTACTGTGCCCACTTTGGGGTTAGGCATCAAACCTCGAGGACCAAGTACTTGACCCAACTTACCAACCACGCGCATCGCATCCGGCGTTGCAATCACAACGTCAAAATCAAGGTTACCGGCAGCAATACTTTCAGCAAGATCATCGAATCCTACGATATCAGCACCCGCTTCTTTGGCTTTGTTGGCATTCTCGCCCTGAGCAAACACTGCTACACGTACCGTTTTACCTGTGCCGAACGGCAGCAACGTTGAGCCACGGACAACTTGGTCGGACTTACGCGGATCCACACCCAAATTCACTGAAACGTCGATGGATTCTTTGAATTTTGGAGAGGAGAATTCATTCAACATCGCCAATGCATCTGCAACTGAATAGCTGCGAGTAGTATCGAGCTTGGTTGCGATTGCTTTCTGTTTTTTTGTCAGTTTAGCCATGATTACTTATACCCCTTCCACATCAATACCAGAACTTCTGGCTGTGCCCGCCAACGTACGAACTGCTGCTTCGAGATTAGATGCAGTCAGATCAGGCATTTTTACAAGTGCAATTTCTTCAAGCTGAGCTCGAGTAATTTTTGCTACTTTATCGGTATTTGGTCGCGAACTTCCCTTGGGGATACCAAGTGCTTTGCGCAGCAGAACCGATGCTGGTGGGGTTTTAGTGATAAAAGTGAAGCTACGGTCAGCATAAACGGTAATCACGACCGGGATTGGCAAACCTGGCTCCATACCTTGGGTCTGCGCATTAAACTGTTTGCAGAATTCCATGATATTAACACCACGCTGACCAAGAGCTGGACCAACGGGCGGACTGGGGTTAGCTTTTGCTGCGCCGACCTGCAGCTTGATATAAGCGGTTACTTTCTTAGCCATTTACTTTCTCCTTTGGGTGTTATCGCCAGGCTTTCGATAAACGACGCCTTAGCTCCCCGGTTAAACAGCACACCAGGACAGGTGCGCTCTATTTTTTTAAAATCAGCTCTTTTCCACCTGACTGAACTCAAGCTCAACAGGCGTAGATCTTCCAAAAATCAATACAGCAACCCGCAGGCGATTTTTCTCGTAGTTAACTTCTTCTACAGTGCCCGTGAAGTCATTAAACGGCCCATCAATTACGCGCACCATTTCGCCCGGCTCATAAACAACTTTGTGCCGTGGTTTATCTTGACCTTCTTCAAGCCTCTGAAGAATACGACCAGCCTCGCGAGCAGTAATCGGGGCAGGCTTGTCAGCCTTACCGCCTATAAAACCGAGAACCCGAGGAGTCTCCTTAACAAGGTGCCAAGTGTTATCGTTGAGTTCCATCTCAACCAGCACGTATCCTGGGAAAAACTTTCGTTCACTCTTCCGCTTTTGGCCAGCACGCATTTCAAGCACTTCTTCAGTGGGCACCAACACCTCACCAAAAAGATCTTCCATGCCAGAACGCGCAATGCGCTCCTTGAGCGCCTGCATCACTCTTTTTTCATAACCTGAATAGGCATGAACAACGTACCAATGCATCGCCATCTAATTTCCTCTGACTAGCCAATTATCCGTGAGATGACAGCACCAAGCGCCGTATCCAGAAGCCAAAGCACAATCGCAAGAATAAAAACCACGACCAACACAATCATAGTGGTCTGCGTAGTCTCTTGACGAGTCGGCCAGACAACTTTGCGAATCTCGGTTCTCGCCTCCAGACACAGATTCAGGAATGCTGCGCCTTTAGTAGTCTGCACTGCAACCCATGCTGCGGCCGCACCCAGAACCAGCATACCCAGCACGCGAAAAACCAGGGATTCCGCTGAGAAATAGGCATTAGCGTAAACGCCAGCGGCAACTATCACTGCAACAGCAACCCACTTCAGCAAATCTTGACTCTGTACTTGGGTATTAGATTTTTCGGACATAGTTTTCTTCTCAGCGCTGCCACGTTTATATGGCAGGCCAGGAGGGAATCGAACCCCCA
>JAUSPW010000243.1 GCA_030652635.1 Pseudohongiella sp.
TTGCCTGCCGCCAGGCCGGTTGAGGTTGGCTCGGTTACGGTAATGGTAAACGCTTCAGTGACCTGGTTTCCAACCACCAACGCCGGGATTTGTTGTTCGCCTAGTTCACGCGGAAACAGCACCAGCAAGTAATCTGTCCACGATTCGATGCGATTGTTAATCGAGCGAAGGTGACTGGCGGAGCGGGTGGATACGATTTCAAACTGGCTGCGCAAGGGCTCCAGATCAATCTGAACCCCGCCTTGTTGACCGTGAACCCGGATGCGCAGTGTGACGGTTTCCCCACGCGCCAGTTCAGTGCGGTCGAGGTTGGTTTCGACGGTTGCTTGTTGTGCAAATGATCCTGCACACAACAGACTTAAAAAACAAAATGTGATGACGCTGATGAGTTGTTTCATAAGTTCCCGTTATCGTGGTACCTGGCTGGCGGCACGTCGTTCAATCATGCGCCGGCGTGATTCAAACTGGAATTTGCGCTGCAGCAATTCACCCGGATCATCCTCGATACGGCGCAGGAACTGTTCCAGTGACTCCTGATCTTCTTCAACTTCAGTGTTTGCGCGCTGCTGGCTGTTGGCGTTGTCGTTTTCTGACTCCTCCTGCTGCTCAGTAGGTTCCTGTTCCTCGGACTCTTGTGGATCCTGTGGTTCTTGCTGCTCTTGTTCAGGCGAGGCTTCTTGCTGTTCACCTTCTTCGTCTTCAGCTTGTTGTTCCTGCTGTTCTTCCTGCTCCTGCTGTTCTTGTTGCTGCTCTTCTTGTTCTTGCTGCTGTTGTTCTTCGAGAAGCTTTTCTACGATTTCTTTATTTTTCAGGGCATCGGCATGATCAGGTTGCAAATCGAGTACCGACTGGTAGGCCGCGATGGATTCTTCAAAACGCTCCGCAAACGCCAAGGCATTGCCAAGGTTGAATTTGGAATCCAGATCATCACCTAGACTGAATTCAGCAATCGCACCACTGTAATTACCCGAGCGATAATTAGCCGTGCCACGCCATGCGCTGTTGTCAAACAACACCGCGGCAGTGACCGGGTCTTCTTCCTCCATGGCACGCAAGCCACGTTGGTCACGGTTCAACCACAAACTTCTAATATCAAAACCGGTTTTCGGTTGTGCCGGCACGGCACTGCCAGGTTGTGATCCAATCGGCACGGTGTTCATCAGCATTTCGTCTGACATGCCATCATCCGACAGGGGTATGGGTGTATTGGTCTGCTGGGCCCAGGCTGGTTGCGGAGGACTCACCAGCAGCAATGCCCCACCAATGATCGCGAGCTGCAATATCCAGCCGCGCCGGAAACACAAAGCGCACAGCGGCACCAGCAGCAATAAAAGCCACGGGCCGGCGTCGTACCAAAGTTCCACTTCTTCATCTGCTTCCAGATAGCTGTCGGCATCGGCCATCAGGCTTTCTTCCAGAATGTACTCAATATCGGCATTGTCGATACTGATGTCCTGATAGCGTCCGTTTAACTGTTCAGTCAGTGTAATCAGGTTGCCTCGGTTCAGTGTGCTCACGACCATCTGGCCATTGCTGTCACGCAGGTAATCGCCATTGGCAGCGGGAATTGGCGCGCCTTGCGTGCTGCCAATACCAATAATACTCAAAGGATACCTGCCATCATTCAGCGAGTCCCAGATTGCATTGTTTTGTTCAGGTGGAATGCCGGCAGTCAGTAAAAGAATGCGGCCATTCACTGCGGCCGCTTCGTCCATCAACTGCCGTGCCATCTGAACAGCGTGCCCGGGATTGTTGCCAATAACCGGCATGATGTTGGGATTCAATGCGGGCACCAGCGCCCGGATGCTGATGGAGTCATCCGTCAGCGGCGTCACCATATGCGCTTCGCCGCCATAGACTACCAAGGCTGTCTGACCTTCCGTGCGTGCGTCCAGTATGTCCATGATCTTGCGTCGGGCAACCGTTATACGGTTGGGATCAAAATCATTGGCGAACATGCCCAATGTCAGATCCAACACAATAACCAGCGCGTCCTGCCGCTGCTGCACAGGTTGTGTTTGTTTGGACCAGGTGGGGCCGGCCAGGGCGACCACTGCCAAAGTCCACACGGCCATCAACATATATAAAGGCAGACGTTGGGAGGTGTTTTTTGTGGAGTTGAGCAGGTACGGCAGCAAACTCTG
>JAUSPW010000269.1 GCA_030652635.1 Pseudohongiella sp.
GTGTTATGCACTACTTCGATATTGTTGACCCAGCCCAAGCGAGGTTGGTTGAATCTGTTGATGTAGGTCAGGGTGAGCGCGTCACGGCGGCAGAATTTCTGGTTGGATCGGTTTCCATCGTAGTAGGCACCGAATCGGGCAAACTCAGTCAGTGGTTTCTTGTGCGTGATGAAAGCAATACTTCCACGCTGACACAAATCCGGGAATTCGAGAGCCATGATGCCGCAATTACTGCCATCGCGCCCGAACATACACGTAAAGGTTTTATTGTTGTTGATGCGGCAGGCCAGGTGGGTGTGCATTACGGCAGTTCATCGCGCACCCTGTACCTCAATAAAGTCAGTGATCGTAGCCTGACCAACATCGCCATTTCTCAGATCAATAGCCGTCTTTTGTGGCTTGATGACCAGCAGCAGGTCAGTTCAGCGTCCATGTGGAACGAGCACCCGCAACTGTCTTGGGCGGCCATGTGGAACAAAGTCTGGTACGAAGGCCGGGAAGACCCAGAGTACATCTGGCAGTCCTCCTCAGGATCGGATGAATTTGAGTCCAAATTCAGTCTGGTACCGCTGACGGTAGGGACATTAAAAGCTGCGTTATACGCGATGCTGTTTGCGATGCCGCTGGCAATCGCTGGCGCGATCTACACAGCGTATTTCATGACGCCCAAATTGCGCGGTGTGGTCAAACCCAGTATCGAAATTATGGAAGCACTGCCAACCGTGATCCTCGGATTTCTGGCAGGCTTGTGGCTGGCGCCTTTTGTCGAGAACAATCTACCTGCGGTGTTCAGCTTTTTCTTGTTGATGCCCTTGATGCTGCTGTTGTTTGCATTCCTGTGGACGCGTTTCCCCAGCGCGCTTCGTTCACGTATCCCGGATGGTTGGGAAGCAGCATTGTGCGTACCTGTGATTTTGATCTTTGGAACAATCTGTGTGCAATCCAGCCCATGGGTAGAGGTCTGGTTGTTTAATGGCAGCATGCGTCAGTGGTTCACCGATATTGGTGTTAACTACGATCAGCGAAATGCCCTGATCGTTGGTATTGCCATGGGTTTTGCTGTTATTCCAACGATCTTCTCGATTGCTGAAGATGCCGTATTTACTGTGCCGCGTCATTTGACCCAGGGTTCACTGGCGCTGGGCGCCACTCGTTGGCAAACCGTGTTGGGTGTTGTGCTACCGACCGCCAGCCCGGGTATTTTTTCGGCGGTCATGATGGGTTTTGGCCGCGCAGTAGGTGAAACCATGATTGTATTGATGGCAACGGGTAACAGTCCGGTCGTGAACTTTAATATCTTTGAAGGTATGCGGACCTTGTCGGCCAATATTGCTGTTGAGTTGCCGGAGACTGCCGTGGGATCTTCCCATTTCAGGGTGTTGTTCCTCGCGGCGCTGGTGCTGTTGGCACTGACCTTTGTTGTTAATACGCTGGCAGAGATTATCCGACAGCGGCTGAGACAACGTTACAGTAACCTGTAAGCCGTAACAGACAGAACGGTCAAGAAAGTCAGAAAAGTCAGAAAGTCAGAAAAAAGAGACGAGCAAAATATAATGGGTTACACGCGACAGTGGTTCAAAAGTGGCACACCATGGATCTGGCTTAACGGCGGGGCAGTGGCCTTTAGCATGATTATGGTTGCCGGATTGATTGGTTTGATTGCCGTGCGCGGATTTGGACATTTCTGGCCGTCTGATGTCGCTTTGATCAATCTGACCAATGCCAGTGGCGAACGCAGTACATTGATTGGCCAGCTGGTGCGCAGCCAGACGGTGCCCGCTGCCGTTGCGCGCGATTCAGGAGAAACAGTGCCTGATGATATCGAACTGGTTACCCGTCACCTGATCAAGTTGGGTAACCGCGACCAGACTGGCCGGGATTTTGCTTGGTATCTTGAGCTTGGTATGGAGCCTTGGCAGTACCCGCGCGACATCATGGTGGTTGAGCGCCGTGAATGGGGTAACTTTTACGGCCAACCGCTGGCCCTGTTGAGAGAAGGTACAGTGGTTGCCACGCCAGACGCTGCAAACTTTATGACTGAGTTGCAGGCTGCCGTGACGCGCAGCATAGAATTGCATGAAGAGATTCGTCGTCTGGAGCGTGGCGCAGTGGGTCGTATAAATGCCAGACTTGAACGCCTGAGACTGGATGGGCGCCGTCTGGAGCTTGACGAGCCGCCTGCTGATGTAAAAGCCGCTGAATTGGGCAGAATTGCAGCGGCCCGTGCAACACTGGACGATGAATATGCGGTTTTACGTCAGGAATTGGACGTCATTTACGCCAGTACCCGACGCGATACCTTGCAGATGCGCATGGCAGATGGCAATGAAGTCAATATCTCGCTCGCGGCCATTATGCGTATCACCGAGCCCAACGCCATGTCGGTGTTTGGTAAATCAGCGCAATACGTTGAGCGTTTGTGGGAATTCTTAACCGATGATCCGCGTGAAGCCAATACTGAAGGCGGCATCTTCCCGGCGATATTTGGCACAGTAACCATGGTCATGGTGATGTCGATCATTGTGACGCCATTTGGAATATTGGCGGCGATTTATCTGCGCGAGTATGCAAAACAAGGCACGATGACCCGCATTATTCGAATCTCGGTCTATAACCTCGCGGGTGTGCCGTCGATTGTATACGGCGTATTTGGTCTGGGGTTTTTTGTTTATTACCTTGGCGGCAGTCTTGATCAACTATTTTACGAAGCCGCACTGCCCACACCAACCTTCGGTACACCTGGCTTGTTCTGGGCGTCACTGACGCTGGCATTGTTGACCCTGCCGATTGTGATTGTTTCCACCGAAGAGGGTTTGGCACGTATTCCCAGTACAATTCGCCAAGGCAGTCTGGCGCTGGGTGCCACAAAATCCGAAACGCTCTGGAAGGTTGTGGTGCCATTGGCAACACCTGCGATGATGACGGGACTTATTCTGGCGATTGCGCGGGCTGCGGGTGAGGTTGCACCGTTGATGCTGGTGGGGGTGGTCAAACTGGCACCCGCATTGCCGATTGATGCAACGTTCCCGTTCCTGCATCTTGATCGAAAAATTATGCACCTAGGGTTTCATATCTATGATGTCGGTTTCCAAAGCCCGAATGTGGAAGCGGCACGACCACTGGTCTATGCCACCGCATTGATTCTTGTGATTCTGATTATGGTACTTAACCTGGCAGCCATCAGTATTCGTAATCACCTGCGCGAACGTTATCGCAGCGCAGGGGAATGACATCAGCCATTGATTAAACTATGTATTTGCAACAACAGGACCTGACATGACCGGTGAACAGACAACAAATGTGACAGGGGATTTGGCGACTAACCAGCCTGAGGCGCCTACGCGCCGCGAACGCCCGGTAGTATCGGCCGCCTCGGCGCGTAAGATAGGTGAACGCGATACCATGTCCTTGAGCGACGAAGTCGCAAAAATTCAGGTAAACCATCTGGATCTTTTCTACGGGGCTGATCAGGCCTTAAAAGACATCAATCTGATGATTCCGGAAAAACGGGTTACTGCGTTCATCGGACCGTCTGGTTGCGGTAAGTCGACCCTGCTGCGCTGTTTTAACCGCATGAATGACCTGGTGGATATCTGCCGGATTAAAGGCGAAATCGTGATGGATGGCAAAAACATCTATGACCGTGATGTCGATGTGGCTGATCTGCGCCGAAGTGTGGGCATGGTTTTTCAGAAGCCGAACCCCTTTCCCAAGACCATATACGAAAACGTGGCTTACGGACTTCGTCTGCAAGGTGTGACATCGCGCCGGGTGTTGGATGAAGCCGTCGAAAAGTCTCTGCGCGCTGCGGCGTTATGGGATGAGGTCAAAGACAGGCTGCAGGACAACGCGTTTGGCATGTCGGGTGGTCAACAACAACGTCTGGTGATTGCACGTGCAATTGCCATTGAGCCGGAAGTGATTTTGCTGGACGAACCGGCCTCTGCATTGGATCCGATCTCAACACTCAAAATTGAAGAGTTGATCAACGAGTTAAAACAGGATTACACGATTATTATTGTGACACACAACATGCAACAGGCCGCACGTGTTTCGGATTACACCGCCTTCATGTATATGGGGAATCTTGTTGAGTACGGCGATACCGACTCGATGTTCACCAACCCGAAAAAGAAACAGACTGAAGACTACATTACTGGCCGCTACGGTTAGTCATCAGCGCCTATTGCTTGCGCCGGTCAGGGTTGTCCCATAACGCTGCGGATGAGCGGCCCGGCGCCCAGATTGCCAGTCAGATTGTCACGCGCAACATTCGCGCGTGTATCGGGATTGGTGGCGTCCCTGGGTTCACTGCTGTGGTTGGCAGCGGGTACCTCGAGCTCAGCAAAAAATGCTGCCGTATCGTTAAGTTCAGCCTCCGCAAAATTGTAGCTGCCGCTGTGATCCTCATCGCCGCAGTCGATAAGATCATTGCGGCGTTGACGTTCATTACAGTCAATGTTGTTGTAGCCTCTGCTGGTTTCATCGTTCTGTGCCTGATTGCGGATGATATCTCTCAAATCCAGCAGGGCGGGTGCCACGAGCCTGGGTGCTTGTGACGGAGGTTCTGTCGGAGCAACCGGTTCGGGGGGTGATTCTGATCGCAGCTCTGAGGGCTGCGTCTCGGCAAGCGGGCTTTCTGCAAGCGGCGCTTCTGCGGGCATTTCGATGACGGGTTCATCTGGCACATCTTGTGTAACAGGAGGTTCAGCCAGGGTTTCCTGTTGCACGGGGCGCGGCCGGAAACTGATCTGAATGCTGGCCGGTGGTGCCACAAATTCCCCGGGTACAGCAGCCGGGCTTACCATGAGTTCGCGCACCATTATCAACAAACCAAGATGCACCAGTATACTGACAGCGATCGGCAAACCACGCTGCAAAGGCGAACGAACCGGGTTTTCCTGCTCATGAGCGTCGCTTTCAGCACAGTCAACACCTGCCATATTCCCGGTGATGCCAGCACTGCCGATTACATCAAATACGGGCTCTAGCAAGGGTTCAGCATCTGCTCCAGGCAATAGCTGTTCAAATTCGCTGTGATTGGGCTCTTCAGATTGCTGTATCCACATGTTATTGAGACCAGGCCCAGTTCAACAGTGCGTCTGCCAACTCTTGGCCGGGCCCGGCATCAGCCGCGGTATGGTTGAGTATCGCAATCACTACATAGTGTTTTCCTGAGCGCGCATGCACATAACCGGCTACACCCGCGACATTGTCCAGCGACCCGGTTTTAACATGCATGCTGCCGGCAGGACCCTCTCGGGTCAACCTTGTTCGCATGGTGCCATCAAGACCGGATAAGGGCAGGGAGGCTACAAACTCAGCCATGACCGGAATTTGATATCCTTGGTCTAACGCATCACCCAGCATGGCGCTGGTCAATCGCACCTCGCGCGATAAACCGGAACCATTCACCATGACCATTTGCGCGTGGTCGATGTTGTGCTGGTCGAGATAGTTGCGCACGGCGGCGATGCCGTTTTCTACGGTCGCCGGTGCACCAGAGCGCTCTAGCCCCAATGTCAGCAACAGATGGCGGGTCATCATGTTATTGCTGTATTTATTGATGGACTTGATGATGTCGGCGAGCGGTGGTGAATCGTGGCGAACAATCGGGACCCGCAATGGATCTGCTGGCAGCACCTGTTCGCGCAGGCTGCCGCTGAATTCGCCACCAAGTTCCTGCCACAACTGCATAAACAAACCATACGCATACGCGGGCGCATCGAGCACCGAGCGCGTCAGTACATACTCGTCACAACGTGAAGGAAAACGCCCGCTGAAGGTCACTGTGTTGCCCGCGTCATCCACATCAAAACTGATGCCACGCTGAAAACCGCTGCACGCGGCGTCGCGCTGGCTCAGTTGATTATTGATGGCAAGGTTGGGCAATGCCGGGTCAGCCTTTATGATGACATCACGACCGTTTTCATGCGGATAAAAGTAGAAGTTCACCGTTTGAAAGTTCACCATCAATGCATGCGGCAGCACGTTGTAGGCACGACGGCTGTCGTTGTCGATCAGCGCCTCCTGACTTGCGGATGGATGAAACAGGCTGGCGTCGATAATCAGGTCGCCGGTGATGTTATTAACGCCACGGCGCTGCAAAGTTTTTAACAAACTACGGAAGTGCTCCTCTACCAGAAACGGATCGCCGCCACCACGAATCAGCAAGTCGCCTTGTAAAGTGCCATTACTAATTTCGCCCAGCGCATACACCTCCGTCGTCCAGTTATACGTCGGACCCAACAGCTGCAGTCCTGCCAACGTCGTCAAGGTCTTGATGGTCGACGCCGGATTTAAAGGCAGGTGTTCATTAACCGCCAATAACGGCGATTCACTACCCACTTCTTTCACGTACAAGGTGTAAGTATTTTCGGGCAAACGATGCCCGTTGATGACCACCTGCACAGCCGGCGGTACGGTGTTTTGCGCGTGTATGGTGTGTGTTGCAGAGAACGCAGCACACACCGCGCCAACCGCCAGCAATACTACACGGCAGATATTCAACGCCACGCTTGAGCTGCAAAAAGACAGTAGAGCCATACATGATTTCCAGATTAGGGAGACTTGCGCCGATATGTCAGTTATCAGTTGCCATTACGCAGTTGCCAATAATCGTTTGATGGAGACACTTTCGCTGCGCGCACTGATGCTGTCAAGTTGGCTATGTGTCATAGCCATGCTGATCCAGGACCCGTTCGGGGGCGCGGCCAGTATGATTCCCTCTGGGGAGTGCCGCCAGGCAGCCAAATTAATTCGTAATCAACCAACCACTGCAATCCACTCCGCCACCACTCTGACCGTATCTTCATCACTCGGCAGCAACACCAGTGGCTGATACCGTGCATCACTCGACATCGGCATCAAAGTAATGCGCTCGTGGTGCCAATTCTCGTCATTTCCTTGCTTTTCGCTGTGGTAGCGTTTGACTGTGTAACTGCCGCCGGTCTCCGGGTCAATGACGTTGCGGTGTTGCACCAGTACTATCTTGCCTTGGCGTGAGCCGACGGGATTGGCACGGAAAAGACACCAAGCCCCGCTGGGAATGCGTTTATTCATGGATTCGCCGATTACCTGCGCTAAAAACATGCCTGGGGCGGTGACAAAGCTCTCGGGCAGTTGCACCCAATGGTCAGCTTCGTCTTCGAGTGCTTGTGTGCCGGAGAACGCGCCGGCGGCAATCTTTAGCGAGACTACCGGCACGCTGCGCTCAAGCTTAAACGCCTGTTTTTGGGTGATTCGGGTGAATGGGGGTCCATTGGTGACGTCAAGCAGGTGATGTGCCGGAGATGAAACGACCAGTGGTGCCGTTGCTGTCGCTGCTACTGTTTTTATTCGCGTGCCGGTCAGGCGTGAGCGGAAGTAGACGGCGGTTTCATGATCGGTGAAATATACATAACAGCCGCGCATGCCGCGCGTCATCAGCGTTCGGTATGTGTTCTTGATGATGGTGTCGGTTTTCTCGTGAGCCAGTTCAGCATCAATTTTGGCTAGCTGTTTCCAGCCTTGAATTGAGCGGTCGGACGATGCGCGCTTTTCCGGGTGTGTGATCACGCGCCCGTCGCGAACCACGAGATCGTTGCCGACGATTACACCGATGTAGTCTACTTCTAAGCCCTGACAGGTGTGGATACATCCAACTTCCTCCACGGAATCGGATGAGACCATCCACAGGCCGCCATCCTTGGTGAGATTCCAGCGAGCGTGAAAGTTGAATTCAGGCATGACGATGTCATATGTGGCAGGGTCTTTCTTGCTGGGCCATTGCCAGCAGTAGCCAGCCACTATGCGGGCGCGGTTGCGTTCACTGTTCTTGCTGCGAATGAGTTGGTGTAGCTCGACAGGGGAATCAACTATACGAAAATCAAATTCAGCTATATCAAGATGGCTATTGGCTGTTTCGCGGATATCAAGCGTGTGGTCGAGCCAGGCAAGATAGCCATCGGAGCCGTTGCATCGAAACTGTGAGGCCAGGCTCATTTCCTCGACGGTGGCACCGAGTACCTTCGCCCATTGGCGAATGGTGTCTTTGTCACCTACGTCATTCCAGGTGACTTTTTGCGATTCGTCCACAAAGAACACCGAAAAACGTGCAGCGTTGATGATTTCCTTTACCTGATGCTCACCGAGGTTGCGGTACAGGCCGGACTTTTCGTTAAGACGATGTGCCTCGTCAACTACCAACGCATCGAAGTCGTTGGCGTTGCTTGCAGTGAAGGCGCCTGAGCCAACGAACAGGTTGGAGATATGTGTTTTCGTGAATGAACCAGTAAGCTTTGCTTCGTACACGGCCCGAGGCGCTGCGTTCTTGGTAACGTATTTGGCCACCAGCCCAGCCTTGGTCAATCCGACCAGCAGATTTATGGCCACGACGGATTTGCCGGTGCCAGGCCCGCCTTCCACGATAAGAACATGCTTACCATTCTCGTTAACCTTGCGCGCCTGAGTGATGGCTGTTTCGTAGACAAGTTTCTGGTCGTCGATCAGTACGAATTCAGGGTTGCCTTTCATCAGACCGGCCAAGGCATCAGCCAGGCTCTTAGAGGGTCTGATGCGCCCCTGTTCGATTGCATAGAGGGTTTGCCCCTTGTCTCCCCAGCGTACATGTGTCTTGATGAAGTCCTGTAAGCGGCGTCGCTCGACGTCGC
>JAUSPW010000275.1 GCA_030652635.1 Pseudohongiella sp.
CATTCTGTACGCCCGGCGTATGATCGGCAGCGTCGTCTCTCACAATAACAACAAGTCATTACATCAGGAGAATCCCATGAAACGTACACTGTTTGGTCTGACTGCGCTGGGCGCATTGTTCCTTGGCGCGATAATGATGCAGCAGCCGGATGTGAGCGCCGCTGAAGACGCGCGCCTGGCTGCAGTGAAGCGGCAGTTTGTAGGCCATTATGAGCTGGTCAGTTTTATCAACTTTCCAGCCGAAGGGGGAGAAGTCGACAATAACTACATCGGTCGCATCATGTATGACGGGCACGATCAGATGTCTGCGCAGGGCATGCCCAAGGATCTGCCTGCAAGGGCGGCGCAAAGCAGCGCCAATGTCAGCGGTGGATTTGCCTACTGGGGGCCTGTCACTTGGGATATCGATCAAAATAAGGTAACCCACCATGTTGAAGGGTCTCCAACCCGTGGCAATTGGGTGGGCGAAGACAACGTGCGTTATTACGAATTCACCAGCGATGGTTTGTTGAAATTATCGATTCGTGATGCCAGTGGTCGTACCACGGGCACCTTGACCTGGCGTCGAATCGGCAGTTGAGTCAGGGTTTATCGGTCTTCAACAAAGCGCTGGCTGAGAGGCCAGCGCTTTGTTAGCAGAATGCTTATTCTGCTATGGCTGGCACGCTGTCAGTCCCTCTATGTAGCTCTTCCCCCATCTTTGCCCAAGTAAACACGGCTTCACTGCTGTGTTTTTGACTCCGGTCAATAAAAACCCGCCGATGCTGATGCAGACTATCGTCCTTTGAGCCGGGACTGTCCGGCCGTGACAGGCAGCAGGGAGATCCACCATGAGTTCGGAATTTCAGAACTGGGCACACGGATTTGGCGCGATAAATCATAATCAGACAACCCAGCAGCGAATCGGTGAACTGATCGAGCTATTGCATGGCAGTGGCAGATGTGAGCGCACACTGAGTATCGCGTTGTTTCGCGCGGCTGATCTGCTGTGTAATCAAGGTTTGTGGTTGACCGCGCAGATGGGATTTGTAAAAAGTGTCCATCTCGATGGCGGCAAGCTCAACGCAGAGGACTTCAGGTCTACGCCAGAGGGATGCAATGCCAGCGCGATGAATATGGTGCCGGCCTATGTTGGTTACTTGTTGGCGAATGCTCTGACGGGTAAGACGCGCGCCTGGTTGATGGGTCAGGGCAATTGTGTGGCCGCCATTGATGCGGTCAACGTGCTCGTGCGAAATCTGGAGCCTGAGCAAGAGCAACGCTATCCCCTGAGCGATTTGGGCTTGAGTCGACTATGCCAGGATTTTTTCAGTTATGAGGTTTCCTCTGACGGAAACCCTGCCGCGCCGCTAGGCAATCATGACAGTGTGTTCAGTGCCGGCTGTGTCGGCGATGGCGCATACCCTGGTATGGCCGAGTTGCAATATGTTCACATGCCTTTGCCAGGCCAGGAGCTTGTGGCATTTTTAAGTGACGTTGCTTTTGAAGAGCAGCGCGGTAGCGATTGGGCGCCACGCTGGTGGCGCGGTGAAGACAGCGGCCTCGTGATACCGCTGATGATCGTAAACGGTGGCAGGGCGGGTCAACGCACAACATTGTCGCAGTCTGGTGGTGTGTCCTGGTTTCGTGAGCACTTGCGTTTAAATGGTTTTCTCCCGGTCGAAGTCGATGGTCTTGACCCTGCTGCTATTGCCTGGGCAATTATCAGCATGGGCAGCGAGTTACAGGAGCAGCATCGCCAGATAATCGTAGGCGAGCGGAATTACCCGGTTTTGTTGCCTTACGCGATTGCCGAGACAGCAACCGGCTATCAGCTTGCAGACCTTAACGTTGGTTCGGATTTGACAGCCCTTGGCAACCCGGCCTTGTATGAAACCATTCGCAAGACTTACAACTCCGCGATCTCCCACTTTTTTGTGCCGCGCGGTGAACTTGATAATGCAATCAGCACCTTAAACAACCATCACCGGTCACAACGGCGGACAGAAAAGGATCACTGGTTGCGGCGATTGCGGGTATCTTTGCCCGATGCGCCGGCT
>JAUSPW010000278.1 GCA_030652635.1 Pseudohongiella sp.
GTTGCAGCAGACAGCCACCGCATATGGATGCAGCCTCGCAAGGTGGCTGCACACGATCTTCAGATTCATGGATGACCTCCGGCAATTTCAATTCATCAAAATGACTGCGGCGCGATGTGAATGTGGCCGTGACGGTTTCGCCGGTCAGGGCACCATCAACAAACGCAATTTTGCCGTCAATTCTGGCGACCCCTCGCCCTTCGTGACTCATGCGTTCGATGGTCAATGTTTCCGGTTGCGTAGGCAGACTCTGACGGCGGCGCCGATTGTTGCTCATATTCTGGTCTCTGAATCTTATATCGGCTGTCAGGAAAACACGCCAGTTGAAAGGTAACGATCGCCTCGATCACAAATAATCGCAACGATGACTGCGTTCTCAATTTCTTTGCTGAGTTGGAGCGCTCCAAATACTGAACCACCAGATGACACACCACAAAAAATACCTTCTTGCGTCGCTAACGCTCGCATGGTTGATTCAGCATCACTCTGGTGTACATCAATGATTCGATCGACGCGTTCGGCTTGAAAAATTTTGGGCAGATACTCTTTGGGCCAGCGCCGGATACCCGGGATTTTTGATCCATCCTGAGGCTGCAATCCTACAATTTGAATTAATGGGTTCTGCTCTTTCAAGTAGCGTGATACGCCCATGATGGTCCCGGTGGTTCCCATTGATGCCACAAAGTGCGTCACTTGCCCGTGTGTATCGCGCCAGACCTCAGGGCCTGTCATCCGATAGTGCGCATCCGGATTGTCAGGATTGGCAAACTGATCAAGAATTTTGCCTTTACCTTGTTTTGCCATGTTTTCTGCAAGGTCACGAGCGCCTTCCATACCGTCTTTGTCGCTGACCAGAATAAGTTGCGCGCCGTAGGCAGCCATTGAATCTTTGCGTTCGGCAGACATGCTCTCCGGCATGATCAGGATCATGCGGTATCCTCGAATCGCGGCTACCATGGCCAACGCTATGCCTGTGTTGCCGCTGGTTGCCTCAATCAGGGTGTCACCTGGTTTGATTGCACCACGCAATTCGGCTTGCATAATCATGTTATAGGCCGGGCGATCTTTTACCGAACCTGCTGGATTGTTTCCTTCAAGCTTTACAAGAATGGTGTTGCTGGTAACGCCTGGAAGCCTCTGCAATCTGACAAGTGGTGTATTTCCGACAAACGTATCAATGGTGGGATATGACATGATGACCGTCTTGGCTATTGAAGTACTTATGACTGACTACCCGGATAGTGCTCGGCCAGCCCCGCTGAAAACGCTGGATTTTACCTGTTATCCTTGTCTGGGGGTAGGCTAAAGACGGGTGCTGAACCAGGTGAGATAAACAATTGGCGACTGTTTAACGGTTTTACGCCCAAAAGTGGGCGAAGCGCCTGTCGCATAAATCGTTTGGCAGTGGATAACAGTTGTTTGTCAAAAGTGTTTGTGGCGTCGGATATCAGCAAGCATTTCATCTCAATGATCTGCTGTCCGGTAAATCGGTCTGGTTTTTGGTTTTCCCGAACTTCATCACAGCGTGACAGCCCGGTCTGAGGGTCAAACAGATAGGTTTCTTCAAGCTGAATGGGAGCACCGTTGCCAGCATCGTATGATAAGTCTGGCCCGTAACCCAGTTCGAACAATAGCTGGTACTCAAATCGACGTAATGCGCACTCGATGAGTGTGTTGTTAAGCAGTGCTACCAGACTGCTCTGGTATAGGCGATAAATCTCGGGGTGTGCCTGACCGGGTTGCAGCAATCTGGTCAAAATTTCGTTTATATACAAAACCGAAAAAAGTCGCTCGCCATGTAACTGAAACACTGGTGCCGCCGCTTCAACTGCGGTCAAGGTCTGCAGTTCTCCTCGTCCGCTGGTGGATACAAGCAAGGGCTGCAGTGCTTGAAGCAAGGCACGCCGGTTTGATTTTTTACCGCGCACTCCTCGGGCAACAACGCGCAGTAAACCGTAATCAAGCGTCAGAAAATCAACAAGCAAACTGGTATCACGATACTCTCGTGTATGCAGCACATAAGCCGGTTGTAATTCAATGTTCCGACTCACCTGACACCTCGTCAGCCACTAGTGTTCAGGATAGACTTTGCAGCGCTCTTTCATCGTCTGCCCAGCCAGATTTAACTTTTACCCACAAATTAAGCATAACTTTACTATCAAATGCGATTTCCATATCCAGACGCGCTGCTTTACCAATAGTTTTCAGGCGCTCACCTTCGTGCCCGATAATAATCTGTTTTTGCCCGGGTTTGTCTACCAATATCAGTCCATGTATATGAATAACGTGGCCTTCAACAGAGAACTTTTCAATTTCTACGTTAACTTCGTAGGGCAATTCGTCACCCAGTTGGCGAGTGATTTTTTCACGAATCAATTCAGCAGCCAAAAATTTAGAACTTCGGTCAGTGATCTGATCCTCCGGAAACATAAACGGACCTTCCGGCAAATATTTGGCAACACAAGTTTGCACTGTGTCTAGGTTATGCCCAGACAATACCGCTATGGGTATCACCTCAGCAAAATTACGTTTGCTTGCGATTTTCTGGATGTGAGGCAATAAGCGTTCACGATTTTCAATCTGATCGCATTTGTTGATCAGCAGCAGTACTGGCACGCTCAGCTTTTCCATGGCTTGTAGTACCATTTCGTCTTCTTCATTAAAGACCAGGCGTTCTACCACAAAAAGGACAACATCAACGTCTTTGAGCACTTCAGCAACTGTTGCATTCATGACACGGTTCAGCGCACGTTTTTGATCTTTATGCAGGCCAGGGGTGTCTACATAGACAAACTGCACGTCTCCCTCGGTTTTAATGCCGGTAATCCTGTGTCTTGTCGTCTGAGGCTTGCGCGAGGTAATGCTGATCTTTTGCTCAAGAAGGTGATTGAGCAAGGTAGACTTTCCTACATTGGGGCGGCCGACAATTGCAATAAATCCGCATCGTGTTGTTTTTGTGTCACTCATAGTCATTTGCTCTCAGCTTTAATCTGTTGGTTTGCCAGGCAGGATATCAAGGATGTGCAATGCCTGCTGCGCAGCTTGTTGTTCTGCTTCGCGACGCGATCTGCCCTGGCCTGTGACGGCTCTTTTCAGCAGCGGTATAAAACAGGAAACAACAAACTCCTGTTGATGTTCGTCACCACGAATATC
>JAUSPW010000280.1 GCA_030652635.1 Pseudohongiella sp.
TAGAGGCTTCGCATTTGGCCGGGCTCTGGCTTTTTGTTTTGCCGTTGTGCTGGTGCACATTGTTCGCGACGATTTGTCGTTGTGGCATCGAACGCTGAGCATTTACGCCGTCGGGCCCGCCGGCTGGGTATTGACGCTGGGATTCTTCTGCATCGCCGGCACGCAGCTGTTGATCGCACGTCGCTTGTATCAATTGCAACAGACTGCGGGTGACCGCCTGGCCGTCGTATTGCTGTTCATCGCGGCAATTGGCATTGTGCTGGTTGCCGTGTTCCCCTACCCGGTCAAGCTGCCACACAACTTGGGTGCGGCATTGCAGCTGGGCTTGTTTCCTCTGTTTCTGATATTGCGAGCGGCACAACACAGAGACACCCCGCTATCAACAGTCACACGCGTGTGCGCCGCGCTGAGCACAGCCTTTTTCCTCTTACTCGTGTGGAATGGGCAAACAGATTACAACATCGGCCCTACAGCAACCGCGCAAAAGGCGCAGATTTTTGTCAACACACTGTGGCTGGTGGTGTATTCCTTGCAAATGCCTGCCAGCAAGGTGACGTAAGTCACCAAGGCCCTTAAACCACCGCTGCAATCAACAACAAACAGCTCACCACAATGAGGGTGGCGTTGCGCCGCAAGCGGAAAAACCATTCAGCTAATAGTCCGGCATCGCGCAATTTAGAATCCAGCGCCAGCAGATAGAGAAAACACAAAATCTGCAAAAGCGAGGTGGTCAGTTGATTGCCTGTCTGCAGCGACACCCATGCAAGCAAGGCAACAACATTACTTCTGATCAGTAAGTGGCGCGGGCATCTGTCAGCAAAAAACAGATACGCTGCCCAATGAATACCACACAGAAACGAGATAATGACCGCGCTGTAGGTACTGGCAATCAACGCAGCGTCCAGCCCGGCCATGGGCAGTAGCGTTGGGAACTGCAGCAGGACTGCAGACCCGATCAGCGGCAAGGTACCACTGTAAGTCAGCGTATTGGCAACGATGATGTCGCGTTGTTTCATGGTGTGTCTCACATTGATGCGGATCAGTATCGGGGCCATCTTAAACAAAAACCCCGCTCAACAACATGGCTGAGCGGGGCGTCAGTTAGTTAGCAACCTGATGTCAGGTCTTTACTGTGAGACCGTGCGCTGTCAGAAGTTGAAATTTACCCGTCCATAAACAACGCGTCCCAACACATCCTGTGATTCTGCTGCTACACCGGCAATCATGCCGGTTTGCTGAGGCATGCGGTCAGTCAGGTTACGCGCGCCAACCGAGAGATTGATATCACTGCCAAACAGCTCAAGTCCCCGGTACGAGTAGAACATATCCAGCTGAGTCCAGGTGCGCAGCTTGTCTGTCACACCACCCCATTCATTGCCAGGAAACGCTGCCTGGAAGCTGAACTCGTTGGCATCAAAAATCACCTCATCCACATAGCGTGTGGTGGCGCTGACCGTATGGCTGCCCAGAGACCAGTTGATGCGCAGGTTTGCGCGAATCTTCGGCGTGGTTGGTACGGCACCGAACTGGTTATTCTGCCTGCCCACCGCCTCTCTGACAGGTTGATCTGCCGCCAACTGGAAACGGTAGGTATCCATATAGGTCGCCTGCAATTGCATGTCGATGTCGCCCCAGCCATTCAGGCCAACATCGTCCAGACTGAAACCGTAATCCATCTGCGTATCCCAGGCACGCACCAGCATTGACGACGCATTGGAATCGCTCTGCAGGATGCGGTCGGGTGTGCTGATGTCCTGAGAATTAGGGATGATACGCTTGTCTGATCGCGGATCATTTTGCCAGGCCTGAAGCTGCGCCAGCGTGGGGTAAGGCGCGGCCGTGGTCGGATTAAAACCCGTTGCTTCGCGGAAGTTCCGGTAATCCGTGCGAATAATATCCTGCGTTGTTGTGCTGACAATGCGGTCGACAAAATCAGTTTCGCTCCAGGTAAGCGACCAGGTCAGATTGTCGAGTAACACCAGGTCAACGCCGAGGGAGAGACTGTCCGAGGACTCCGGGGTCAGATTCGGGTTGCCAGTACGACACGAGGTGATGAATCCCTGAAACACCGAGAACAGGTAATCCACGTTACTTAAT
>JAUSPW010000148.1 GCA_030652635.1 Pseudohongiella sp.
GTACGAGAGAATGGCAGGCCCATGTGCTCAAGTTCAAACACGGTCTGCGGGCCTTCGCTGCACATGTACTCGATCGCTTCCTGGTCTCCAATGTAATCAGAGCCCTTGACCGTGTCATACATATGCCAGCGCCAATCATCGTTCGGATCATCACTTGCGATAGCGCAAGTAATACCGCCTTGAGCAGATACCGTGTGAGAGCGGGTTGGGAAAACTTTGCTGATGACTGCGGTCTTGTATCCAGACTGAGACAACTGCAACGATGCACGCATACCGGCACCGCCACCACCTACAATCAATGCATCAAACGAAATTGTACGCATACCGCTCATTTAAAGACCCCACAGAATCTGAACACCCCAAACGAGGTAGACGAATATCAGCAATACACAAACTGCCTGGAACAGAAATCTGATGACAGTACCTTTAGGCCCGAGCAATGCTACGGTCAAGTAGTCGGTTGCCACAGTCCACATACCAATCCAGGCGTGCGCACACAGCGCCAGCAGTGCAGCCAGGCTGGCAATACGCATCCATGTAGCGCTAAAAAGGGACTTCCATTCTGCAAAACCCAATTCAGGTGTTAACAACATGAATGACAGCAAACCTACAAAATACACGCCCAATATGACAGCACTAACCCTCTGCACAACCCAGTCAGACAGGCCGCTTCGGCCAAAACTGGTGACATTCTTTACCATAACCATACTCCCGCCAGCAGCATTGCTATCAGGGAAACCACAACTACAAGTTTCGCACCTGTATTGGCTCCCTCCAGAGTTTCACCAATCCCGAGATCCATCACCAGATGTTTGACTCCAGCGATCAGGTGATACAGAAGGCCGGCAAGGATAGCCCAGACGACAAATTTGACCAGCGGCATTGCCAGCCACGCCTGAACATCCAGGAATCCCGCCTCTGATTTCAAGGACGAGGACAACAACCACAGCAACACAAAAACGCCACCAAAAATAATGACGCCCGAAATTCGGTGCAAAATTGATGTGATTGCAGGTAAGGGAAGACGCAGGGTTTTAAAATCGAGATTTATAGGTCTGTTGTCTTTCACAGTTCGCCAATTTATGTGGAGCCCGCTAACGGGCGCAGTTAGTGTTACGATCGGTGCCGAAACAGAGTCAGCATGGCACCGCTCACCACCGGAGTGTCTGAACCATCCGTGCTATTTCTACGTAGAAATCACCGAGTTGGTTCAGGCGCTTCGTCAACGAATCAGGCGCCGCGAGGCGCCGTGCGTGTGGGCGCAGAGTATATTCCCATAGTAAGTGGATTACAATAAATCAGACGGTTTGCACCATGAGTTTGAAGCCTTAAGTGACAATGTAATGTCAACTGCAATATTTTATGTTTTCCTGAGCGTGAACAAACTCAGGATTGTGGTACAGTACCGGCTTTAATGCTGGCACCTACCTTTTACAAGCAAAAACACCATAAAACTCAAAGTGTCGGTTACCGAACTTCGAAAGCCAGCAGCAGGAAGATTATCAGTCAGGAGTAGAATATGAGTGACAAAAAAGCCCGCATCAGCCTGGCCGGTAGCCAGGAAGTGATTGAGCTTCCAGTATTGGAAGGTAGTATTGGTCCGGACGTTATCGATGTCCGCAGCCTGGTTTCCCATGGCGTATTTACATACGACCCGGGATTCATGTCGACAGCATCCACAGAATCCTCAATCACCTATATAGATGGTGACGCAGGCGTATTGCTGCACAGAGGCTATCCAATTGATCAACTTGCAGACCATTCTGACTATCTGGAAACCTGCTACTTGCTACTCAACGGTGAACTACCCAACGCGGATGAAAAGAAAGCATTCATAGCGGAAATAAAACGCCACACGATGGTTGATGCGCAAATCGCACATTTGTTGAACGGGTTTCAACGAAATGCACACCCAATGGCCGTGTTGATTTCGTTAACCGGTGCCTTGGCGGCTCTTTATCACGAGGGCCTGGACGTTGATGACGCTGCCCAGCGTCGCCTGGCGGCAATCCGACTGATCGCAAAAATGCCAACCTTGGCAGCCATGATTTACAAACACTCGATTGGCCAACCAATCATGAGCCCAGTCAATGCACTGAGCTACTCTGAAAACTTCTTGCATATGATGTTTGGTGTACCGGCTGAAGGCCCCTCTGTGAGCCCGGTCCTGGCCAAAGCCATGGATGTCATCTTCTTGCTGCACGCCGATCACGAACAAAATGCCTCCACCTCAACAGTAAGACTGGCGGGCTCCACAGGCGCTAATCCATATGCTTGTATCGCTTCTGGCATTGCAGCGTTGTGGGGGCCAGCACACGGTGGTGCGAACGAAGCCGTACTGAAGATGCTGAATGAAATTGGCGATGAATCACGGATTGAAGAATTTATAGCGCGCGCCAAAGACAAAGATGATCCTTTCAGGCTCATGGGGTTTGGGCATCGTGTTTACAAGAACTTTGACCCTCGGTCAAAAGTCATGCGCAAAATTTGTGATGAAGTATTGGCGGATTTAGGCGTGGAGAACGATCCATTGTTCCGTATCGCACGCAGACTTGAAAAAATTGCGCTTGAAGATCAGTACTTTATTGATAGAAAACTCTACCCGAATGTCGACTTCTACTCTGGCATCATTCTGAAAGCAGTTGGAATCCCAACCGGCATGTTTACCGTGATTTTTGCGCTGGGACGCACGCCTGGCTGGATTTCACACTGGAATGAAATGTTGAGTGGGGCTTACAAAATAGGTCGTCCTCGCCAGCTCTACAAAGGTGCTCCGAAACGAGACTACCCTGCCTGATACAAATGACAGGTAAAGAAGCAAAAAAGGCCGACTTAAACAGTCGGCCTTTTTTATGTATCACTGCATGATACTTGATTGGTGGAGCTAAGCGGGATCGAACCGCTG
>JAUSPW010000283.1 GCA_030652635.1 Pseudohongiella sp.
GGCCGCGCATGCCGATGTTGGCAACGATCGCGCTTTCCTCTTCGGGCTTGATCGTAATACCGGGCACGGTGCGCAGGGCTTCTTCGGTTGAGCGTGGCTGCCTCAGTATCAATTCTTCCAGTTGTACCAGTGACACAGCACCTGGTTGTCGCGACACGTCAGCAGGATTTTCGCCAATTACGAGGATGGTGGGCAGGCGCAGAACCGGCTCCTCGTCTTGGGCTAATACCAGGGTAGATTGTTGCAGCAGCAGGCTGCTGCCCAGCAGCGCGATGGCGCTTGCCAGAGGACGGCGTTTGCTGCGGAGTGAAAAAACGGATGACGTGTTGTGATGCATGTGTTGCGCTCCCGGTACAACAAAGGGTTTGTGTTGCAGGGGAGTAAGGCAAGTCTTGCAGTTACGCCCTCTGAATGAGGCGCATAATACAAACGAGAACCATTATCGTCAAGTAATGATTCTCGTTAACTTTGATGTGTGTCAACACCGCAATCAGGGGCGGGCACCGCGTGATTTGGTACTTGCCTTCATGCCAGGCCGTTGTTTTAGTGGTTTGACCGGCGGGCGGGTTGGCCCTCGTCCTGGCCTGTCGGGCGGCACCAGATGTTGTGGGCCGCTACCGATCAGATCTTCTCGGCCCATTTGTTTTAACGCCGTGCGTAACATCGGCCAGTTCTTGGCATCGTGATAACGCAGAAACGCCTTTTGGATGCGCCGTTGCTCGATGTCTTTGCACGATTCCACGGATTCGCTCTTGTAAGTCACCTTTTTTAAAGGATTTTTGCCTGAGTAATACATGGCTGTCGCCAGCGCCATTGGCGAGGGATAAAACGTCTGTACCTGATCCGGTCGGAACTTGTTCTTTTTTAACCACAGGCCCAGATTCATCATGTCTTCATTGTCAGAGCCTGGGTGTGCGGCAATAAAGTAGGGGATCAGATACTGTTTTTTCCCGGCCTTTGCCGAGAAATGGTCAAACATCTTTTTAAATTCGTCGTAGGAACCGATGCTGGGTTTCATCATTTTCGACAGTGTATTTTCTTCACTGTGCTCCGGGGCGATTTTTAAATAGCCGCCGACATGATGGGTCACCAGCTCCTCCACATACTCCGGATCGCGCAGGGCCAGGTCGTAGCGCAACCCTGACGCAATGGCGACTGTCTTAACGCCGGGAATGGCGCGGGCTTTCCGGTAGAGTTGTGTGGTGGGACTGTGGTCAGTGTTCAGATGCTGGCAAATCGTTGGAAACACACAGGACAGACGTTTGCAATTCTTCTGGATGTCGTGTGATTTGCAATTAAGCTTGTACATGTTGGCGGTGGGGCCGCCCAGATCGGAAATGGTGCCGGTGAAGCCCGGCACCAGATCACGTATTTTTTCGATTTCCTTGAGAATGGACTCCTCAGAGCGGCTCTGAATGATGCGACCTTCATGCTCGGTGATGGAGCAGAAGGTACAACCACCAAAACAACCGCGCATGATATTGACCGAGGTCTTGATCATGTCGTAGGCCGGTATCCGTGCTGTCCCGTAAGAGGGGTGAGGCGTGCGCGCGTAAGGCAGGTCAAACACGCCATCAAGCTCATCGGTTTCTAATGGAATAGGGGGCGTATTGACCCACACTTCCAGGGTGCCATGTTTTTGCACCAGCACCTTGGCGTTATATGGATTGGCTTCCTGGTGGAGTACCCGCGACGCATGAGCATAAAGCGCCGGGTCGTTTTTCACTTTTTGAAACGACGGCAAACGGATGTAGGTTTTGTCGGGGTCGCTGTCAAACTTGCGATGCAGGGGCAGCGGTATGATACGCACAGGCGAGACGTCAGGATCGGCGATTTTGGCCTCTGAAGACTCGCGGTGTTTGCGAGCATCCGGTTCACTGATCTGGTCGTGCGGAGCATCATAGGGGTTTGGTATCTGGTCAACACGCCCGGGCCAGTCAATGCGGGTGGAGTCAATTTCCGTCCAGCCGGCAGGAATGCTGCGACGAACAATCGCAGTGCCACGCAAATTGGTGAGCTGATCGACTGATTTGCCGGCCGCCACTTGATGCGCCAGCTCGACCAAGGCACGCTCGGCATTGCCATAGAGCAGAATGTCGGCGTTGGAATCGATCAACACAGACTGCCTGACCTGATCACTCCAGTAGTCATACTGCGCGATTCGGCGCAGGCTGGCCTCGATGCCACCAATCACGATTGGCGTATTGTAATAGGCTTCACGGCAGCGCTGACTGTACACAATCACCGAGCGATCCGGGCGTTTGCCCGCTTCAGCGTTAGGTGTGTAAGCATCATCAGTGCGGATACGCAGGTCAGCCGTATATCGGTTGATCAGGGAATCCATGTTGCCGCCGGTCACCCCAAAAAACAGATTGGGTTCACCCAGCGCCTTAAACGGTTCAGCGCTGTCCCACGCAGGCTGGGCAATGATACCCACACGAAAGCCCTGAGCCTCGAGCAAACGGCCAACAACCGCCATGCCAAAGCTTGGATGGTCCACATAGGCATCTGCCGTGACAATAATAATGTCGCAGCTATCCCAGCCCAGTTCGTCCATCTCCGCGCGCGACATGGGCAAAAAGGGTGCTGTGCCAAAGCACTCAGCCCAATAACGCGGGTAGGAGAACAGGTGGCGTGGCTTATCATTTGATGCCGGCTCTCTGGTCTTGGGACCAGTGCCTTTGGCATTTGTGTTGTTTGTGTCGGATTTCATGAGGGTCTGCTCTCGGGAGCTAACGAAGCGTGACCGCCATTCTAGCCTAGTAAGGCCTTGTAACAAATAAACTTCTGGAATTACTCAGGCGTACGCTGCTTATTGGTATTGACTTGACTTATAAGGAGCATTAACGAGGCTTATAAAGGACAAACTGAGCGCGTTCAGCGTCAAGATGTTTGCATTAGCAGGAACCTTTGGCTATCGTTGGCTTGCTTTTTTGTAGACGTACCGTGTGTCTTTTCTCTGCCTGTTGCTGGCCGCTTCACACGGAGTAGTTACTGATCTGCATGACAAATCAGCAACATGTAACCGTAGTTTTTGGCATTTTACATAAAAAAAATCATGAGAGGTTTACCATGTCCACACGGCTTGGGAATAACAAGAGGACCCGCTTGTTTATCGGGGTCATGACAGCAATCACCTGTCTGCCAACGTTTGCTCAGAATGCGGGGCAAGACGAAATCGAAGAGGTAGTCGTTACCGGTTCATACATCAGAGGCAGTGCGCTTGATGCACCTTCTCCGGTAACTACAGTCGACAGAACCAGCATCGAAGCCCAGGGCGCTGCCCAGGTCTGGGATGTGATCAAGAATCTGGAAATCAACTCGGGTTCATTTACCAATGAAGGCGCTGGCGAAGGCGATGCGTTGTCCGGTACTGCAAACGTCAACCTGCGTAACCTGGGTGAAAACTCCACGCTGACACTGGTGAATGGAAAGCGTCAGGTGTCTGCAGCAACCACAACCCGCAGCGGTGGCGAGTTTGTAGATATAAACACCATTCCCTTGGTGATGGTTGAGCGTGTTGAAGTGTTGACGGATGGCGGCTCAGCACTCTACGGTTCCGATGCGGTCGCGGGTGTGGTGAACGTGATCATGCGCACCGATTTTGAAGGACTGGAGATCTACGGTGATGTGCAGGCCTTGGAGTCGGCCACTAGCAAGCAGGATCAAACAGTGAGCGCGATCTGGGGCTGGGCCAGCGACAGTGGTGACACACACTTTGTGTTGTCAGCCGAGGCGTTCAGACGCGACGGTGTGCCGGTCGAGTTTGGTCGCTTTTATGATGAAAACGTTGAGTATTCTGGCCAGGTAGGTTCCATCACCGGGACAATCGGTAACACGATGGCTAACCCGTCGTTCGGCTCGCGCATCAATTCCGCTTATCTGAACAATACCATTACAGCACAGAATATTGCTGAAGGCGGCAGCCCGACTCAGGTGTTGACTGATCCTCTGTGTTCTACACTGACATCAGCCGACGGTACCCCATTTTTTACGGGTACCCGCACAGATCAGCGCGGTTCCAATGGTGGTGTATGCCGTGAATACACAGATGAGTGGAACTTCATGCAGGTTGGTACCGAGCGTGATAGCTTTGCCGGTGCGTTTAACCATGTTTTCAGCGAAAAAGCCGAGTTTTATTCGTTTTTCCAATACTCTGGCACATCGATTGAGCGCGCTGATTCAGGCGCCAACGTATCTCGTGGCCCAACCGTATTTCTGGCAGCGCCTGGCTCACACGCCGGCAATCCAGCCTGGGGTGGTTATGCCATCGGTCAGACGGCAGAGCTTGGTTACTATGCCGGCAAAGCCGGTCTGACGCGTCCGACCAGCATACCCAATTCGCCTAATACCTTGGCAAATGGCGGCCTCAACGTACCGTTTTACAACGCAGTCAATGCCGGTAACTTCCCGCGCACCGGCGGTAATGACAACGTCACTGACACCGAAACACTGGGTGTACAGGCAGGCTTAAAAGGCGAGTTTTATGCCGTCGGTGATCGTCGTTTTAATTACGATGTAAGCTATTCATGGAGCGGCACCAGCTTTGAGCAAGAGTACCGCACCTTCCAGCGAGATCGTGCCGAGTTGGCAGTGAATGGCCTGGGTGGCCCTAACTGTACGCCTAATGGTATCAGTAATTTTAACTTCCGCGACGAACCTAGCCCGCTTGGCCCGGCATTGCCTACCATCTGGACCGCCAGTAACGCGGCATACTACAACGGTTACACCCAGACCTTCTTCCCGGGCTTCGTTTTCACGACCCGTGAAAGTATTTCTCTGGCGTTGACCAGTAACAACCACGGCAAAGACGGTTGTATGTTCTACAACCCCTTCCTGACGGCGATGACCAATCCTGCATTGGCCAATGATCCAGCCTTGATGGAATGGATGAACCCGGTGATCAAGCGTTCAGACAGGCGCAATAAACTGGCTGTGCTGGATGCGGTCATTTCTGGTGAGTTGACTGAAATGCGCGGTGGTATGGCGCAGTTTGCTGTAGGCGGTCAGTACCGTGAGCAGAATAACAAGTCAATTGCACCGATCCTGAACGAGCCAGGTATCCCGAATGCCATTTTGAGTTATGGCCGCAATGGTGCGCCCAATACAACGCACTATGTCAGCAACAACTTCGAGTGCTCACAGTGTGCGTTTAACTACGACAACACGCGCGATGTGAAATCGATATTTGGCGAATTGTCATTGCCGTTCTGGACCAACATCGAATCTCAGATAGCCTTGCGCTACGAAGAATACGGCGGCAGCATTGGTGGCGAATTGACACCTAAAGTGGCATTAAGCTGGCGCGCCAGCGATGATCTGTTGTTCCGTGGTTCATACTCGCAGTCATTCCGCGCACCAAACTCAGGTATCGTTCTAGAAGGCCTGGAAGCGGCAAGTAACACCTTCCGCGATCCGCTGCGTAACCAGGCAGTTCGCGCAGGTTTGTTACCTGTAAGTAACGATTATGCATTGCCTAACTCAACCTACACGCTGGGTGCGCCTGCACCGGACGTTGGTAATGAATATGCGGATACCTTCAGCACCGGATTTGTGTGGACGCCGTCAGGTGCTCTGGACGGTCTGAGTGTAACGGCAGATATCTGGCGTTTTGAGCTGACTGACAAAGTGCTGCCACAACCCGGTATCTCCGCGATTGCCGGCGAGCTGGCAGCGTTTGAAGCAGCGGCAGCCAACCCGGCTAACTACATCCTGAATGGCACCATTCCAGCGACACGCACCGGCGCTTGGGCGGCTATGAACCAGTACACACCTTGCGACCCGGTGGCATTGGCTGCGCAGTTCGGCACTAACCCCGCGACGCAAGCATCTGTGGGTGGCGTAACTGGGTTTAACAACGTAACTCCGGGTTCGCGTCTGGATTGTGTTGTTAATCCAGCGGCGTACACAGTGGACGGCGTCGTTCGTTCATTCGGCAGCAACCAGGGTGCACTGACAACTACACAGTTGAAGGCAATCAATGCAGGTGAAATTACCGCAGACGGTGTTGACATCAAGATCGCTTATAGCTGGGAAACTGATATGGGTCGTTTCCGCGCGTCTGCGGACTACACCCATGTGCGTCAATACTTGCTGCAGAACGTGCCAGGCCTCGAGCTGGGATTGCTGGAAACCGGCGTGTTTGATGCAGCGGGCACTACCGGCGATGGCAACCTCGTGCGTTCACTGCCAGATAACAAAGGCAATATCAGCTTGAGCTGGATGCAGTCACAACACAGTGCTGCGGTCATTACCCGTTTTGTGGGTTCCTATCGTGATCTGGCGTACGACAATACCTTCCGTACTGCAAACGATGCAGTTCGAGCTGTGATGAAGCCAACAATCGACAGCTACCAGAGTGTGGATCTGCAATACAACTACACGCACCAGTGGGCGAACGAAAGATTGGGTACCACGATTTTCACCGTGGGTGCGTTGGACGCATTTAACGCTACCATTCCTTACCGTGAATCAGGTGCCATCAACTATGATGCCTCGGTATTTGATGGTCGCGGTCGACGCCTTTACGCGCGTGTGTTGATGCAGCTGTAAGGTATTTAGATTTATCTCTGTCGGCAACGTTGCCGGTATCAAAGCCCCGGTCTTAACCCCGGGGCTTTTTTTGTGCCTGACGCATGTCGGACAGCCTTGTTTTAGGTTGACAAATTGTCAATGAAATTGATTTTGGCATGCACCTGTTTCTTATGGTGACACCTGTCATGTTGCCCGTCATCCTCAACTGTGAACCCGTTCAAATTATGTTGCGTTGACATGTTCAATTGGTTAGAGTCGGTTCGATTCCCTGTATTTCCGGACACTTTTATGGATATAGCGCCGGAGTAGTATCGAATTGTAGTCGCCAGGATGCGCGAACGACCAATCGAATGCTTTCAACAATAATAATCACGAGGGGGAACATCCATGTCGACAAGACCTGGTTTCCGCAAAAATGCATTGCTGCTGGGTATTATTTCAAGCGTCAGTTGTCTGCCAGCATTTGCACAGCAGGCAAATACAGACGCTGATATTGAAGAAGTTATAGTTACCGGTTCCTATCTGCGGGGCAGTCCACTGGATGCACCTTCGCCGGTTACTACGGTTGACAGAACGTCAATCGAAGCACAAGGCGCTGCCCAGATCTGGGACGTCATCAAGAATCTTGAAATTAACTCCGGGTCATTCACCAACGAAGGCTCGGGTGAGGGCGGCGCACTGTCTGGTACCGCCAACGTCAACCTGCGTAACGTGGGTGAAAACTCCACTTTGACCTTGGTAAATGGCAAACGACAGGTGTCTGCTGCAAC
>JAUSPW010000149.1 GCA_030652635.1 Pseudohongiella sp.
CCGGTCATCAGCATCGCGCGCGACGGTGCGCAGGTTGGCGCCGTATGGAAATTACTGAACATCACACCGGAGGCGGCCAGGCTGTCGATATTCGGTGTGTTGATTTCGCTGCCATACACACCAAGATCGGTGAAACCGGCATCATCTATCAGGATCAGCACAATGTTGGGTTGCGCCGCCACCGCTGGCAGCGCCAGACACAAAACTATCAGTGAACTCAGGAGATGTTTAAGCATCTCGCGCACACCTGAAACCAACATGCATCAAAGAACTGTCTGGCGAGGAGTGACTGCGTGACGATACGCGGTAACCGTGACAAACGGCTGCTTCGCACAAAAACGAACCGCCACGCTGCACCTTGCTGCTGCCTTCAGTCGGCGCGTCATGGGCGCCGGTGCGCCCGGCATAACTGCCGTGCCAATCAGAGGTCCACTCCCAGACATTACCGGCCATGTCGGCAAGCCCGGCAGGCGATAACCCAAAATGTCCCACCGGCGATGTTGTAGCAAAACCATCTTCCAGCGTGTTGATGATGGGGAAGGTGCCGTTCCAGGTATTGGCTTGCCAGACCTGCGCAAGAAAGTCGCCTTCCTTGAGCAGTTTGTCGCCAAAGGAGTAACTGACATCACCCTCGTGACCGCTGCGGGCTGCGAACTCCCACTCTACTTCAGTTGGCAAACGTTTGTTCTGCGCACCGCAGTAGGCCTGCGCATCATCCCACGACACTTGTGTGACCGGATGATCGGCTGGAGCAGCGCTACCGTCTGGTCCTAATGGAAATTGCCAGTTTGCGCCAGGCTGCAAGAACCAGCGGCCGGTGCCAAACTGCATTACAGCCGCGTCAGCAAATTGTTCTGCGGTCGTGACGTATTCGGTTTCTTTCACAAAATCCGCAAATGCCGCAACGGTAACCGGTGTGCGATCCATCAGGAAATCAGGCAACTGTACGCGAAACACCGGACGCTCATCGTCCATACCTTGCTCTGAGCCAATCGGCGACTCGCCGCCAGGGATCAGCACCATATCAGAGGGAATTTCATCCGCTGAACACAAAACACCCGTCGCCATCAGGGGAATGGCCAATGACCAAGCGCGCACAGCAGACAAAGCAGTCACAGGCGTTTCCTCACTAAAATTCGCATGATATTATCCAGAAGTATAATAATCACCCCGACACTTGTCTACTGGGCACAAAATCATATCAGGGAATGACGTTATGACGATCAAACGATGGGTACGCACACGTGGCCTGGCCATCCTCACCAGTCCTCTGTATCGCGATCTGCGCCGTGGCAAAGCTGTATTGTTGCGGCGACTGCGCGGTCAGCAAGCTGTTGTACACTACTTTCATCAGGTGGACGATCCCTATTCCGATCTTGCCGTGCGTGCCCTGCCTCACCTTGCGGCAAATTATGCAATCAAGATTGTTCCGCATCTGGTGCCAACACCCGATGCAGGAGCCGCACCGGAACCACAGCGCCTGAGGGACTGGTCTTTACGTGACGCCGCTGATCTGGCCAATGCGCTCAAATTGACGCCGCCGCCCTGGCGGCATGCGCCCTCGTCCGATGCACTTGGTCAGGCACAGGCGGCCTTAGCCGGGATCAGTGACGTTGTTGAGTTTACTGAGACTGCCGCCAACATTCGGCACGCATTCAGCGTCCTTGATGAACTTGGCTTCAACGAACTGGGCCTGAATGAACTGGGCATCGCATCTACCGGCTATGCCGCAGCAGCGCTTACCGATGGCAAGGCCTTGCGCGCTATGCTGGGACACTATCTAGGTGGAATGTTCTACTTTGAAGGCGAATGGTACTGGGGCCTGGATCGCCTGCCTTATCTGGAGCAGCGCTTGCAACCTTTGGCACAGCATAGCCAAGTCACGCCATTTGTACCCAGACTCGAAACCTCAGTGGTGACTGTGGCCACACCCGATATTCAGGCACAGGCTCAAACGCCGCTTACTGCATCGTCAGGACCTCAGCGCCCGATTCTGGATTTGTATTTCTCGTTTCGCAGTCCCTATAGCTGGATCGTATTACCGCGGGTTATTGCCTTGGCAAATGCATACCATGCCCATCTCAGACTGCGTTTTGTGCTACCCATGGTGATGCGCGGCCTGCCCATTCCTGATGCCAAACGCTTTTACATTGTCAGCGATACCAAACGAGAGGCAGAACGTGTAGGCCTGCCGTTTGGCATGATTGCCGATCCTGTTGGTAAACCCACTGAGCGGGGGCTGGCAGTCCTGCATCACGCTATCCAACACAACAAAGGCGAGGCGTTTGCCGTGTCGTTTATGCGCGGTGTATTTGCAGAAGGTATTAACGCGCGCAGTGACTCTGGCTTGCTCAAGTTGTGCAAGCGCGCGGGTATCAGTGAGGCACACATGCATGCCGCACTGGCAGATCCCGGCTGGCGCGCAGTGGCCGAAGCCAATCGCGAAGACATGTTTACACTGGGAATCTGGGGAGTGCCCGCCTTCAGAGTAAATGAAGGCAGCGCACATTGGGGACAAGACCGGTTATGGTTGCTGGAGGAACAACTCAAGCAAGCAACGATGCCAGTACCCGACGCTCGCCCGTAAACGGTTTGCGACCATGCATCACCACTGAGTTATCCACCCACGCCACATCGCCGGCTTGCCAGGCCATGTCAAACGACAGGTCTTCGGCAAGTTTGATCACAATGGCCATGGCTTGCGGATCGATCGCACTGCCATCACCAAAACAAATCGATTTCTGTGCGACATTGCGCTTGTCCTGCCAGCCTTGAAAGGCAGCAATCAACTGATTAAAAAACACCCGACGGCCATCCTCCAGCGTACGCACCGCAGGCAGTACCGGTGTGGTCACGCGCAGATTGCCTTCCGGCAACCATTGCCATTGATATCCGAGGCTCTGCAGCTTCGCCTCCGCAGCCGCCTTGTCAGGCGCATTCAGGGTGCTGCGCCAGCTGCGCCCTTGCCCGGACTGCAGATCCTCTTGATCAGGCATGGTATTGGTGTATCTGACACCTTTATCTTCACAGGCTTTCACAAATTCCGGCAGCACTGCTTCAATCTGATTCAGTAACACGTCCGAGCGGCACAGCGGTGTAGCGCCACCCGTGATAGCAGGAAGTTCACAAAAGAAAAACAGGGCCGACGGATAAATGGGGGTTTGCGCCATTTCATGATGCAGATAGATGGCGATATTGGCGGGTGCTTCGTTGGCGGTAAACACGCGCTCCGTGCGGTTGCGCCTGACGGCGTTGGACAAAGAATCCGTGTAGGTAAAATTCTTTAAAGCAAACATCTGGATAAACGCATCAAAATCCAGATCTGTTTTTAAGGGGAAACCGCGAAACAGAATAGCGCCATGCTCTGACAGTTCACGCTTCAGTATGTCCAGATTCGCCTGAACCCAGGCCGCCACCGCACCAGCATCAGCACCGTTGTTTGCTGACATCGCGTAAATGAGCGGAAACGGCTGCGGGTGAAACTGTTGTCCGTCGACTACGAGCGTGTCGATCGCCGGCGCTGCATTGTTGCTTGTTGTACTCACATCCACCTCAATCATAAATGGGATAAAACGTGCCAAACGCCATTTCACAGAAGGCGCCCGGATCATTAAAACGGCGGTTCTGATTCAACGCGGAGATCGCTGCCACCTCGTCGCTGCTGAGCACAAAATCAAACACCGCAAGGTTCTCTGCCAGCCGTTCAACCCGTGACGTTTTGGGAATCACCGACGTGCCGCGTTGTACGCCCCAACGCAAGACCACTTGCGCGGGCGTGCGTTGTACGCGCTTGGCAATCTCGCGCACCACCGGCTCGTTCAAGACAGAATCCTGGTCGCTGGCCATCGATAGCTCAACATAAGAACCTGCACCCAGCGGCGAAAACGCGGTGACGGCTAGGTCATAAGACTGCGCCAAACGAATCAGCCGCTCTTGCGTCAGGTAGGGGTGTGATTCAATCTGCAACATCGCCGGTTTGATGGTGGCGTATGACATCAGGTCGTGCAGCAGGGCACTGCTGTAATTACACACACCGATATGACGAACCAACCCTGCAGGAACTAACGCCTCCATGGCATGCCAGGTGTCTGACAGGGGTACCGGGTCAATCTCCATGCTGGGGCATTCAGCCTTCGGATCAAATATCCACTCGGGCGGATAACGTTCGGCGATTGGCACATACGTCAGCGCAATTGGAAAATGCACCAGATACAGATCGAGGTAATCCACGCCCAGATCTGCCAAGGTTTTTTCGCAGGCTTCACGCACATGCTCAGGGCGATGGAAGGTGTTCCACAACTTGGAGGTGATCCACAAATCCTGACGGGTACACAGCCCCTCTGCCAATGCACGGCGAATACCTTCGCCCGCTTGTTTTTCATTGCCGTAATCCGCGGCACTGTCCAGATGTCGGTAACCGGACTTGATGGCCGTGTATACCATGTCAGCCGTATCGTCTTTGGCAATTTTCCAAAGCCCGAATCCCACGGCTGGCATTTGATCCTGTGTCACCTTGATACTGCTGCTCATGCCTGACCGCCTTCCAAAAGTTGTTCAAGTTGCTGCGCACGCAGAAAACTGTCGATACTCACGACCTGCCCACTGCGCATGGATTCCTGTGCAGCGCTGGCAACAATCATCGCCCATAATCCTTGCTGCACTGTCGCGCAGTCTACCGGTTTCCCGTCCAGCTGATCCATCAACGCAATGTGCTCATAGTAAGTAGCGCCATGATGCCCACTTTGTTCAATCAACTTTGGATACGACAGATTTGTGCTACGTGAAGCACCGTTTTCACCAAGCTCTAACTTGATAGAGGTTTGAGTGGGCACTTGCGCATGAAAATCAAAACGCTCGTGCGTCACCAATCTGCCTTGATCGCCCACCACTATCAGCTCTTCCGAAAAATCCGGACAAAACATGTTGAGTGTGAAGCTGGCTCTGATGCCATTGGCATACTCAATCGTGACAAAGGCATGGTCATCAATATCCGAAGCAACACCGCCCTTCTTGAAGTCCAGAAAGTTGACTGCCTGCCCACCACTGGCATAGACACGCACCGCTCGGGAGTCCGCCATTAAATTGATCAGATCAAAAT
>JAUSPW010000294.1 GCA_030652635.1 Pseudohongiella sp.
ACCACAATGGCATCGTCGACGATAATGCCCAGCACCAGAATAAACGCCATCATGGTGATCGAGCTGATGGTGATGTCAAATTGCGGGAAAATGGCCAGCGCACCCAGTATGCCAATCGGGATGCCGGCGGCTACCCACACAGCAATTCTGAAACGCAGGAACATGGCCAGCACTATCAATACCAAGGCAAATCCTGAGTAAGCGTTACTGGCAACCGTATCAATACGTTCGCGCAAACCGCGCGCATCGTCGGTCAGAATGCTGAGCTCCATGCCTTGTGGCAACTCAAGCGGCTTCTGAGCAGCATATCTGCGCACCGCATCCGCCGAGGTGATGATGTCCTCGTCGCCTACCCGATACACATCAACGGTGACCGCATTGCGGCCGTCCACACGCGCACGCAAATACCCTTCCTGGAAACCATCCCGAATGGTAGCAATATCCCCCAGACGCAAGCGTGAACCATCGGCATTGGTGCGGATGATAATGTCTTCGTATTCATCGCCGGTCGACAAGCGTCCAATGCTGCGCAGCAACACGTCGCCACCTGGCGTCCGCAAGGTGCCTGCCGGTGCGTCAATGGCAGTGCGATCAATTGCGGTGGCCACCTGATTCAAGGTGAGTCCATTCTGGCGCAGCGTCAGCTCGGAGATTTCGACAGCGATCTCAAGTGGACGCACATAATTGAGTTCAACACGGGAAATTTCCGGCAAATCGAGCAAATCCAAGCGGATTTCGTCAGCGACCTGCTTCAGTGTGAGATCGTCTGTTTCGGCCACCAGCGCCAACGATGCCACCGTGCCTGTCGGGGCAAACGACGCAACCACGGGACGCTCGATATCAACGGGGAAATTTGCAATGCCATCCACTGCGCTTTTGACTTCGTTAAGTGAGCGGTTAATGTCCGTACCGGCGCGCATCTGCAAGGTAGCCGCACAAGCACCTTCGCGGGCCGTGGAGGTCATACGCTCCACATTCTCAATGCGGGACAGTGCCTGCTCAAGAATCAGACAGACCGCTTGTTCGACTTCTTTGGGCGGAGCGCCCGGATAGGGCACGTTGATCTGTATCGTGCCGGTTTCAATGTTCGGGAATTCTTCCTGACGGGTATTACTGTAGGCAATGATGCCACCCACAATCATGACAACCATCAGCAGATTGGACGCTACGGTATTGCGGACAAACCAGGCAATGATTGGTTTCATTTAAGTTGCGCCAGTGCAGGTGACTCGTCGACCACGTTGACGCGCATGCCTTCTACAACCGCCTGAATGGGCGACAAACAGATTCTCTCACCATCTGCCAGACCGCCTTGAATCAGTACGCGGTCATTTTCCAGACGCATGATGTCAACGTCGCGGTACCAGAGGCGATTCTCGGTATCTACCACCAGCACGCGGTTGTTCCCCCGCACCACGTCACGCGGCAGAGCAATCAGATTGTCGACTTTACGCCCCTGAATAGATGCCTCTACGTACAGCCCGATAGGAAGTGGAATGGCGGATGTTGTCTGATCAACACGCACAATTGCCTGAACCGCATTGCTGGCGGTATCAATACTGGCTTCCATGCGCACCAGACGACCTTCCCAGTGCTGAATGGCATCACCCAAACGGCCGCTGATACTCACCATGGGCGCCACTTCAGCAGACAGCTCACCGCGAACACCCAGCGGGATGTCGAGGTAGGACAACTGGTTCACAGCCAGCGGCAAACGAACTTCTACTTCATCGGCGCTCAACAGCACGGCGAGTGCCTGACCGCGGCCGACATGTTGACCAAGATCGATACTGCTGCTTTCCACGATAGTGTCGAACGGTGCGCGAATCTCACTGCGGGATAAATCAAGCTCAGCCTGAGCCACAGCACCTTGCGCATCTCGTACCCGCCCGGCCGTGTTGTCAGCCTGACGTTGCAGATCGCGTACTTGAGATTCACTGATCAGACGCTGTGCGGCCAAGGCACTGTTACGTTCAAATTCTTCACGAGCGTGCCGGGCATCCGTTTCCGCCTGTGACAAGGATGAACGTGCGCGTTCAAGGGCGGTTTCGTAGTCACTGCTATCAACACGTAGAATCACTTCACCGGCTGCAAAGTAACCTCCTGCGCGCAGTGAAGGTGATACCCACGATACTGGGCCAGTGGCGGCAGCAGA
>JAUSPW010000152.1 GCA_030652635.1 Pseudohongiella sp.
TTTTTGATCCCTCCGTCCCCCATTTATTATTGGCCATCAGAGTACCTCCAAAGTCGATTCAAGTTGGATCTTCACGTGGGATGGGTAACGTGCTGAGCAATACACCCGGTTGCGTGCGGGTCGTCTTTCACCGGCACTGCCTTCGGCCGCACCAGTATTGGGGTTGATATCAAAGTGCGGGAAGTTGCTGCTGGAGATATCCACCCGCAGCCGATGTCCTTTGCAAAAGCGGTTACTGCTGGCGAACGGTTCAATCACAATCTTGTAGACAGCGCCGGGAGTCATCATGACTTCACGATCAAACCCTTCTCGGTAGCGCACACGCAGTATGCCGTCGGTGATATTCATCGCGTATCCTTGCGGATAATCCTCGGAAGGCGGGTATACGTCGACCAGTTTGACGGTAAAGTCGGTGTCCGGCTGATCGGAGGAAATCCACAGATGCGCTTCGATGTCACCGGTCAGCACCAGATCCTCAGTTAACACTGGCGTCTGGAAAACCAGCACATCGTCACGCAGTGCGCTACCTTGATCAAATGCCCCGCCAAACATCACCGGATCGCCTGAGGTCAGTGCACCGCCCAGCGTGGGCACCGGATGCGCCGGATCAAACACAAGCTCCCGATAGGCATCGTCATGATCGACAGTCGCCGACGTACCCACATCTCCCTCAGCTACTGCGCCAAGGTCCAGCACCAACTCACCATTGGCGCGCAACAACAGCTGCGCTGGCGCTAAATGCTGAGGCGGCCACTGCTCACTGTGTTGCCAATGACCATTATGTTGCAGTCGGCCGTCCACGTTGCGCCGCCCGCTGCCACCACCCATGGTGAAATAATGCACCTGACGCGAACCACGCACTGATGTCCCCGTCGAGTCATTCAGCAAACAGCGCGTGAACCAGTCCAGTCGCATCTGGAAATAGTCGACGGCAATGTTGCCATCCAGAACAGACTCTTCACCAAAGTCCACGTTACCTGCATAGGTGCGCGACCGGTCGCCATGGGTCCAAGGCCCCATCACCAGACTCATGGCAGATTGTTTGCGGCTGGCCAGTCCGGTGAAATTATCAAGACAGGTGCGCACATAGGGGTCGTACCAACTACCGATAATGGTCACCGGCACATCGGGAAATTGATCGTAAAAACCTTGAGCATACAGGCCAGGTTTTTTCCAGTAGTCATCAAACTGGCCATGCTGCCACTGCTCAAAAAAGTATTGTTCGTATTCGGGTGAGTGACGCAGCGGCGAGTGCCCGGGATACCAGGGCATCTGCAAAAACCACTGTTTGATGTCCTCGCTCTGCAAGGCGTGCAGGCGCGCCGGATCACGCGCCAGATCGGTGCTCAACAAGGCATGTTTATAGGCCCAGGTGGCCTGCTTTAATTCAAAGGCACCACCGCGCCGAATGCCGCCATGGTAGGCGCTGGAAAACCCGCCCGAATCCATAAACATGCAGGCAAGTCCGGGTGGATTCAGGCAGGCGAGGGCGCTTTGCGTGTGCGCACCGTATGACAGACCCATGGTGCCGATGCGACCGTTGCACCAGGCTTGCGCGCGTAACCAGACCAGAGTGTCATAGCCGTCATCGGCCTCATTCAGGTACTTGGTGAAGATGCCTTCCGAGCCGTAACGTCCCCGGCAATCCTGCATCACCACCACAAACCCGTGGCTGGCGAATTCAAGCGCCACCGCTGCGCGGGTGCGGGGCGTCGGGTGTTGCACAGAACACTCGGATCGGCTGACCCCGGCTTTGTTATAAGGCGTACGTTCCATGATCACCGGCCAGCGGCCGCTACCCGCGTGTGGCAGATAAATGTCGGTGGCCAGATTCACGCCATCGCGCATCGGCACCCTGACATTACTCAACACCTGAACCTTGCTCATGAAAACGTCCTGATCAGTAGCCAATGGCCACGGCATACGTGAGCATCATCAACGCCAGCACAATATAAATGGCCCACAACCACACAATAAATTTTGCCCACTGCACCCAGCCCACTTGTGCCGCGGCCAGATAAGCAAGCAAGGTACCGGAGGTGGGTGTCAGCATATTGGTGATGCCGTTACCAAACAAAAACGCCAGCACCGTGGTTTGGGGTGGCACCCCGGTCAATTGACCCAAGGGCCCCAGAATCGGCATGGCGACGGCGGCTTGCCCCGAGGTCGACGGAATCAGGAAATCCAGCATCAGCTGTGAGCCAAACATGCCTGCTGCCGAAAAGTACGCGTTATCAGTGCCGATGAGACTGGTCAGCCCATGCACCACCGAGTCCAGCACGCGGCCATTTTCCAAGGTGACGGCCACCGCAGAGGCAACGCCAATCAACATGCTGGCCATGAGGATTTTTTTCATGCCGGACACAAACGCATCGGCGGCGCCGCTGGCTCCAAGGCCACTGAGCGCCGCCAGAATAATGGCAAGGCCGATGTAAAAACTGGATAACTCGTGGTGTCCCCAACCATATTCATTGGAGAAATACACAATGCCGGCAATACCGGCCAGCAGCACCAGCAACATGGACGTGTGACGCTGTGACAAGCGGTCAGTACCAAAGCTGATTTTCACCGTTTGATCAAATCCGGCGCGGCGGATCATGTACAACATAAACAGGATGCCAACGATGGTGAAAATCAAAAAGTACACAAAACGCAGCCCTGCACCGCTGAAAATCTGCAGTCCGAGCAGCGGCTGTGCAATGGTCAGTGGCAGCGGGTTGGTGACCGACGACAGATACCCGGCTTTCACTGGAATGGTCACAATGGCCAGGCCCATCAGGTTGGACATACCGAGGCGATTGGCCATGGCCACCATCAATGGGATTACCAGCAGATACTCGGAAGCCAGTCCCAGAAAGGTACTGCCTGCGGCAAATAACAACATCAAGCCGGGGACCAGTACGTAGACATTGCCACGCACGGTGCCCAGCAAGCGTTCGAGTCCGGCATCAATGGCACCGGATTTGGTCATGATGCCAAACATGCCGCCGATCAGTAGCACCATAAAAATCAGACCGGCCATGCGCTCCAGGCCGGTAGGAATGGACATCAGCGTGCCCACCACACTGACCGGGCGCGCGATCAGCTCGCCGTTGTCAGACTCAGGTAATCCCGAGTGCAGGCTGAACAGGTTGGACAAGGAGCGGTCTTTTTCAAGAACCGTGTAACTGTCGGGGACAACCAGTCTGCCATCGCGCTGGTAACTGCCGGAATCCACCAAATAGGTGAGCAGCATTGCCAGCACCAGAATCCCCATCAACACAATAATGGGGTTAGTCTGTTTGCTCAGTTTCTCAGCAGTTTCATCTTTCATGGTTGCCCCTGTTGACGCGGTTCTTGTTATTAACAACCTCGCTGAACATTACAGTGAGTAGTTCACCTGAAGATACAGGTAACGACCCATGGCGTTATAGGTGTTCTGATCAAAGTTGATGTTGGTATTAACCAGCGACACTGGTGGCATCTTGTCGGCGAGATTATCGATACCCAGACGAGCATTAAGTGCCTCACTGAACTCATATCCCACGGCAGCATTGTGATAAACCATGGTGCCGATATGACGAGGCGCGCCGGCAACGGTTTCCT
>JAUSPW010000310.1 GCA_030652635.1 Pseudohongiella sp.
CATCATGTCGATCAGTTCTTCGAGGTCATCACGCTCGAATCCACCTTCGTACGCGGGGAGATCATTCATGTAATAGGGTGATGGGCACACCATCACCAATTTGCTGATGCGATCGGGCATGCGGATGGCTGCCAGCATACCAATCATCGAACTGACAGAATGACCGATCAGGGTGATGTTGTTTAAATCAAGTTCGTTCAATATTTCGGTGATATCGCTCGCATAACCATCCAGGCTTGCGTAACGCGTAACATTAAACGCTGACAGATCGGATTGACCGGAACCCACATAGTCGAAGGTGACAATGGTGAAGTCGTCTTGCATGTTTTCCGTGATAAAACGCCACATATTCTGGTCACAACCAAAACCATGAGCAAACATCAGCACCTGATCCCCGCTTCCGAACACCCTGACATTATTGCGTTTTCTGATACTGTTAGCGTTCATTCACTACTCCTTGTCGTTGCTGCGCCTGCATCCAGGGTTCGATGGATTCAGCAGGCATTGGTCTTGCGATAAAGTACCCCTGCCCCGACAGGCAACCCAGATTCACCAGTGCATTGAGTTGCTCTGCAGTCTCAATACCTTCAGCAATAATCTGGCAATTAAATGCCTTCGCAAAACCAACGATGCCTTTGATGATGGCAATATTGTTTTGGTTAGTTAACAGATCCCGCACGTAACTTCGATCGATTTTCAGCACATCAACGGACAAATCACGAAGGTGCGACAGCGTTGAATATCCCGTGCCAAAATCATCCAGCGCGACCAGCAATCCCATGCGCCGACACACGGCGATGATGCTCGAGATGGTTCGGCTGTCGTCGATTGCGCTACTTTCCAGCAGTTCAAGCTCAAGTTGCGAGCCGGGCAAATCAGGGTATTTGCTTAACAATGTTGAGAGCCGATCAAGGAAATTGTCAGCCATCAGCGAGTACGCCGTGACATTGACACTGACCGGCAGCATGAGGCCACGCTGACGCCAGCTTGCTACTTGCCGTAGTGCCGATCGTATTACCCAGTCACTCAATTCCAACTCCACACGGTGATGGTCAATGTGCGGCAAAAAATCTATGGGCATTAACAAACCGCGATCCGGGTGTTGCCACCGAATCAGCGCTTCAACACCAATCACCGCGCCGGTCAGCAGG
>JAUSPW010000328.1 GCA_030652635.1 Pseudohongiella sp.
TGCGCGTACGCGGCCCCTGGATTTGCAGCCAGTATTATAAAAATCCCGATCTCAGCGCCTTCCCCAACGGCTGGCTGGCGACGGGTGATATCGCAGTGATTGATGCACAAGGCTATATGCGTGTTGTTGATCGCAAGAAAGATGTGATCAAAAGCGGCGGCGAGTGGATCAGCTCTCTTGAGATTGAAAGCATTGTCAGCCAACATCCCGACGTGAATGAATGCACGGTGATTGGTGCCAAACACCCCAAATGGGATGAGCGACCGGTACTGATTGTGGTGTGCAACCGAGGCGCGCGGGTCGAGGCTAATGAGATTGTGGTGTTCCTGGACGGAAAAATTGCACGCTGGTGGATGCCCGACCATATTCTGTTTGTGGAAAGCCTGCCCAAAACCGGTACCGGCAAAGTATTAAAAAATGAATTGCGTGAACAATACGGCAACATTCTGATAAGCGCCGCACAAGTCTGAGTGGCTGTCAGCAGACCTTACACTTTTGGAGAATTCAGCGATGTGGAATCCAGTAAACGCTATGAATAAAGCACTGATGCTTGTGCTGACGTTTTATGCACTGAATGCGTGCGCGCAAGAACAGTCGGCCGCGCAGACATCGCTGGATCTGGTGCAAAAACAAGTATTTACCACGCGAGATTTCCAGACCTTTAATGGCCAACAGATCGCCGAAGTCAAGGTGGGCTGGGAAGCCTATGGCGAACTCAACGCCGCAAAAGATAACGTCAATCTGATCACCCACTTTTTTTCAGGCAACAGCCACGCGGCCGGCAAATATACCGACGCCGATGCCCTGCCCGGTTACTGGGATGCCATCATTGGGCCCGGCAAAACCATAGACACCAACCGCTTCTACGTGATCAGCTCCGACACCTTGGTGAATCAAGAACCGCATAACCCCATGGTCACCACCACCGGCCCGGCAAGCATCAATCCCGCCACCGGCAAACCCTATGCGCTGGATTTTCCAGTAGTCACCATCCGCGATTTTGTGAATGTGCAAAAAGCCCTTCTGGACAGTCTGGGCGTGCAGAAACTCCACGCGGTGGTCGGTGCATCCATGGGTTCACTTCAAGCTCTGGACTGGGCCACCGCCTACCCCGACTACGTGGAACGTGTGATTTCCGTGATTGGCATGGGTGCCGCGGACCCGTGGACAATTGCCGGCTTGCAGCAATGGGCCAACCCGATTATTGCCGATCCCAACTGGAACAACGGCAACTACTACGATGGTGAAGCTCCCAGCACCGGCTTGCGCCAGGCATTGGGTATGGTGACCTTGCAAGCCATGCACCCCCTGATTTTTAATCAGGCCTATGCTGCCAGCGGCCCACGTGAAGCGGCGCCCTTACAAGATATCCGCGCCAACTTTGTGGTGGTAGAACAGCTGAACGCGGCTGCCCAAGCGCGCACCACCTATGCCGATGCCAATCACGTCTTGTATCTGGTACGCGCCAATCAGCTGTTTATGGCTGGGTTTGCAGACAACCTGAGCAATGGACTGTCTGCGGTCACCGCAAAAGTGCTGTTTCTGCCTGCTACCAACGACTTGCTGCTGCAACCATACATGGCAAAAGCGGCGCATAACACGCTGCTGAGTCTGGGTAAAGAGTCTTATTATGAAGAGATCGAAGGCCCTTGGGGACATCTGGATGGGGTTTATAGTGTTGGGCAGAAGTCGGAGGTGATTGCTGGGTTTTTGGATTGATAAACGTAGCTTGGATTACGTTCCAGCAGCAACATTAAAAATTGAAACCAGTTTACGTTCGCAAAATGATACTCAAAATTTTTGATCAGATTTTCGTACTTGATAATCAATGTTGAAATTAAATTTATCACAAACTTTGATTAGAACAATACTTATGATAAATGGGAACGTAGTGACAAAAACCAGTCTGTAAATCATTTCAAAGCTCACGCCAAATCTGGGGACTATAAGTAGCATCTCCGCGCATGCGATTATCAATGCAAAGGGCACCAACCGAGAGGTTCTGAAGCCCAAATACCGACCGGTTTCCGGCTCACGTAACGCCCGCGGTATTAAAACTATGCCCATGAATGGTACAAGAACACCATTTATGATTGCACCCAACATAACCTCATTCACGAGTATTTCTCCAAGTTGTGTAATGACCAGTGAGAATCTCACCTCTCACTGGTCTGACTACTCAGCTGCTAATCAATAGCGCCAACTGAGTCTGCCGATCAGCTGTCATCCGCCACGGCCATTCCGGCCATGAAAGCCATTCCTACAGCTACCGCACCATAGTAGACACTCTTGGCAGCCCAGGCGATTGCACCATATGTACCAGTCGCGAACCCGAATGTAGCGGCAATCGTAATATCCCCCACATTACCACCCGCGCCATAAGCCTGTACGCCGCCCAATACGGCCCCTCCAATGCCTCCTAACAATGGATTTCCACCATTAACAGATCGAATTTCATTAATGCTTAGCTCTCTCATTTTTCACGCTCCTTCGTTTAAATGATGACCCAAACTACTTCCGCTGTCAGATCAGTTTTATGTGGCAGCGACCACAAGCCATAGACTTCCTTGTCTAATGTCAAATGCCCAAATCGATACATACCCCTCTGTCCAAAAATAATTTCTTACTGGCCAGCTGATAAATCTCTGGCCGATGACTGATCAGAACGATGCTGGTTTTGAGTGCACGCAATGACTCAATGACTGCGCGCTCGGTCTGGATATCCAGATTGGCGGTAGCTTCGTCCAGAAACAGAATTTTTGCTGGTTTATAAAAAGCTCTGGCCAGCAAAATGCGTTGCGCCTGCCCTGCTGATAACATAGATCCCATGTCGCCAATCATGCTGTTGTAATTCATTGGCAGAGACATAATCAGCTCATGTATCTGTGCCTGTTGTGCAGCATGGTGCACTCGCTCAAGATCCGGTTGCTGATCAAACAAGGTGATGTTGTCGAGAATGGATCCAGACAACAATTGATCTGTCTGCAAAATGCCGGCGCACACATCGCGGTATAGCCGAACGCCCGACTCACAGATGTCCCTGCCGTCCAGTTTGACGACACCATGATCCGGCTGCAGCAGGCCGGCCATTATTTTAAGCAGCGTTGATTTGCCCGCACCGGAAGGTCCCACCAATGCAACTATTTCACCAGGCTCGAGTTCAAGATTGATGTTTTGTAACACGGGGACATGGCTGCCGGGATAAGCGTATGACACATTCTCCAGCGCGAGCTTACCGCGCACAGGTGTGCGGATGACTGGCAGATGGATGCTGCTGAATTCCTTTTCCGTGCAGGTGATATCTGATACACGCTCCAGTTGCAGCCTGACCAGGCGAATCTGAACCAGCTTGTCGATAAATGATCGGATAGCGCTCGAAAAATTACCTTTTAGTGCGATGAACGCAGTCAGAAATCCCAGGGATATCGCACCCGCCAATACTTGTGTTGCTGCCAGATACACAACAAGGACGTTCTCGATGGCAAACAGGACACCAAACACCAACTCGAGCTTGATGGTAAAGCGCGCCAGATGCACCTGGGTGTTGATCTGCTCGGCATACGAGTTGCGCCACATGAGAACTCTCGACAGTTCCCGGCAGTAGAACTTGATGACCTGTATGGCACGCATGTTTTCCATCAAACCAGTGCTGGTTTTTGCCTCGGCAACAATCAGTTGCTCTTGCAAGGTTTGAATGGAAGGTATCGCCAGCACCTTCAAGAGGGTGACCAGCACAACAAACACCAGCACCACTGAGGCGAGCACGCCGCTGAAATAAAACATCACCATCAATGTGACAATTGCAAACAGGCCATCGAGTACCACGGTAATCAGATCCTCACTGATGATCCTGCGAATCTCTCGAATCGAGCCAAAACGCGAGACCAGATCCCCCACATGGCGTCTTTCAAAAAAATCTGCTGGAAGGCTCATCATGTGAGTAAACACATTGCCCACCATCTGGAACCCAAGCTGGTTAGAGAAGTACAACTGTATCTGTGACCGGGCAAAGGCCATGACCACGCCGATCAATGCCAGTAACAAAAAGCCAATTGCCAGTATTTTCAGGATGTCAGCGTCTTGTTTGCTTAAACTTTCATCTATCACCGTTTGCATAAAAAATGCACCGCCGATAGATACCACTTGCAGACAAACTGATAACACAAGCAGTTGCAGCACCGAGCTGGTAAACCCTGGGTATTTGACAAACAGATCCCTCAATTTTGATCTGAGAATGTGTGTTTGAGGGACAAATCCAGTAGCAGGCGTAAACTCAACGGCGATACCGGTAAAGTGCCGACTTGCCTCATTGAATCCATACGTGCGTTCGCCGACAGCGGGATCGTTGATAACGAGCCCATGTTTGTTTAGCTTTTTTAACACCACAAAATGCGTCATGTCCCAGTGTAAAACTGCAGGTAATCGCAAGGCTTTCAGATCATCAAGTTCCAACTTTAATGCGCGGCTACTCAGATTTAGCGCCTCAGCAATGCCGAGAATATCTGCAAGATTTGCCCCGCGACCTGACACAGCGTGTTCGCGCCGCAAACTGTTCAGGTCAATCTTTTTGCCAAAATACGAAGCGATCATCGCCAGACATGCCAAGCCGCACTCCGCGCGTTCCGCTTGCAGAATACAAGGCATTGCAGTACGAGGCAGGAAAAGTGCTCTCATTACAATCTCCTTGTCAGCGCAGTCAGCGGCTCAAATATGCCCTCGAGAATGGTGCGCTCTCCAGTGACCAATTGCGCACTGAACTGCATACCCGCTCGTAAATTCAACGCGTTCTGATCCAAGGGTAGCTCTGCCTTTATCAAATACACAGGTTCACTCACTTCTAGCGGAATCAAATACTCGCGCGGATCCAGCGCTGACGTGCCGATTGAACTGACTACCGCCTCATAACTTCCATATTGCTGAAAGGGAAACGCGTCGTAGTTCAACAACACAACTTGCCCTGTGCGCAACTTTCCGAGCGCGCGGGAGGGCACAAAGATCTGAGCCTCATAGGCAGGCACATCGGCCACAATGCTGACAAACGGGCGGCGAGGATCAAGTTGATCGCCACTCGCCAACATCAAGTTATTGATTCGGCCGGAAACAGGCGCTGTGATGGCAAACTGCTGTTCATAAAGCGCTTCTTGCTTACGTTGCTGTAATTGCGACAAGTTGATTTGCAAAGCAATCTGCTCGTCCGACAAACGACTTTGCTCAAGCGCAAGCTCATGGCTGATGTCCTGCAACATGCGTCGGGTTGTCTGTATGGCCATGCGTGTGCCCTGAAACGATTTCCGCAGGGACACCAGTGATGATTTACCTTGCGCCAGTTCGCTGTCTGATATCGCTCCTCGGGCGCGCAACTGTTCCAGCCGGATAACTTCATCATCAGCCATTTGCAACTGCTGCGCCGACAAGTCGTCTTCATCAGCGCGAATTAATAACTCCTCGCGTAAAGCAGACTGACGGCGTTGAGATTGTTCGATTGCAAGCTGCTGCCTTTGCGCCGATAAAGCCAGACGGTCTTCAATCTGTGAGATCTGTTGCTCAAGGTGCAAAAGGATCGCGTGATTAGCCAGCTCGCCAGACTGCTCATAATCTGGTTTGATCACTGTGGCCAATGCCTGCCCCTGTTGGACCAGCTCTCCGTTTGCCACACGCAGATGCTGAATGACTCCACTTCGACTGCCATAGACCTTCACTTCACCATTAGCAGCATAAATAAACCCGCGCACATGCTCCGTTTGTTTAATGCTGGCCACTGCAGCAAATCCGGCAAGCACACAAAAGCATGCCAGAGCCGAAAGCAATAAAATTCGCAGTGATAAAGGTTGATAAAAAACCGGGTCACCAAAAAAATGGTCATGCTGAACCATGAGCACTTCGCGTCTGAATAAATTCTCACGCATCAAAACCATCTCCCTGGTCTTGTTGGGCCTTATTCTTTTCATGCAATTCAGGGCCAGGCTCATCCAGAATCAGATAATGTGGAAGTCTGTCCAGATATTTCCACTGCGCGGGATTTTTCCTGATCCAAGTTTCAGCAAGGCTGACAAGTGTCTGAGTAACTCTGGTCACGGCCTTTTCTAAACTTTCACCTGCACGTACTTCTGGCAGAAAAGAAGACTCCATGCTGATGCGAGCCTGCCCCGCCTCTTCAAAACACACAAATGGGTAAATCCGGGCGCGCCCCAGGATTGCCATCTCCGCGGGACCGCGCACAAAACGCGCGCGGTGCCCAAAAAATGTAACTTCAGTGGTTTCCCCGAAACTGCCCCCAAGATCAAACATGATTGAGAGTGACTGGCCGCCTGCTCTGAGCGCTTTGACAATGCTGACCGGGTTGTCTTTACCGTGCAAAAAAACCTGGTGATCACGAGCAACTCCCTGATGCAAATGCTTGATCGCTTCTGTTTCACCGTCGCGCCGCAAGGAGATAACTGGGCGTGAGGCCACCAATTCGTCAGCGATACATTTAAACGCGCCAAAAAAATCACCCATATGGATGGTGGTCAACACCCTTGAGTCATTGCAGGCACTTGTCATCGCGGAATAATCCGCGCGCTCTGCCCAATAAAAATCTGCGACCAGTGCGTCACTTGCTGATTTTTGATCAAGGTGTCGCAGGCGTCGAACATAGTTCCAGTACAGGTAGAACTGATGCTGTCGAATCAGACTGGCCGTTCTCTGCTCTGGCTCTTGAAGAAAATACGACAAGGTATCTACCTTCACCTGCTGATAACTCAGGGCAGCATCCACCTGTGAACGCAAAATTGCCTGAAAACAGGTGAACAAAGACAGGCAGTGCCGTACGCAAAACAGCGGTGCATTGGACCCTGTCAGAGACCACACCACTTGCTGAGCCTTCAGAGCCAATTTTTCAGGCAGACCAATCGCAGGAAGTTGTCGAT
>JAUSPW010000332.1 GCA_030652635.1 Pseudohongiella sp.
AAACCATTGACCTCCATCAGCAACAACTATTCACTGATGCACCCTAAATCCTGTCCGGTTCTCAACATGAGAGTCTCAATACTGATGCCATCCTCACACAATTCCCGGTATAGCACATCGCATCCAGCCGGTAAGTTGCTATTGTGAATTGCAACATCTTTAGAAGCATTGTTATTTGTGCTTGCCCGCTGAAATTGCGGGTAACACATAGCGAGCTGAGCCTGACAAATGAACTGAATATGCTCGAAAATGTCCTGCGCATTTTCTGTCAAAATGGCGCCTTGACGAAGTAGTTTATGACACCCTCTGCTTCCGGGACTATTAATTGAGCCGGGTACGGAGAATATCTCTCGATTCTGCTCTAAAGCCAAACGCGCAGTAATCAAAGACCCGCTGCGCATATTCGCCTCAACGACACACACACCGAGGCTCAAGCCGGAGATAATTCTGTTGCGTTGAGGAAAGTGTTGCGCTACCGGCCCTGCATCCAGAGGCAGCTCTGAAATTATCGCGCCGGCTTCGGGGACACCCGAGCTCACGATCCTGTTCGCCAAGGACTGATTGGAACCTGGGTAAACGCTATGCAAACCATTGCCAAGCACAGCAACGGTCGTGCCTTTGCTGTCAAGTGCAGCCAGGTGCGCCTGTGTATCAATCCCGGATGCCAAGCCGCTACAGATAACAAAACCTTTATCAGCCAGCGCTGCTGACAATTTGTAGGCAACCGATCGACCGTATGCAGAGCAACTACGACTGCCGACTATCGCCAACATTGGCCTACGTAAAATGTCGACATTCCCTTTCACAAACAGCACGGGAGGGTAGTCCGATATCTCTCGCAACAACGCTGGGTAAACCAAATCGGAAGCAAACACAATATTGTTGTTTGGCTCTTGCAGCCATTGGAATGTCTGGTCGAGGCGAGAACACACCTCTTTCCCAGGTGACTGTGCCGACTTTACTGCCAAAAGCTCGGAGGGAGAGTTACAAAATCCAGCCAGTTCGCCGATGCCTCTTACAATTGTTTCGCCCGTTCTGGCGGTGTTTTCCAACAGTTGCCTTAGAAAGGCTGAGCTCACGCCCTTTGTAAAAAACAAACTCAAGATGAATCGGTTTTCATCATAGGTCATTTGTGCGGCATCCTTGTCTTCAATCCGGCAGAAGGCCGGAGGTTTTTTGCTGTGATATACTGCGCCCGTTAAAATCAGGTGGAACATGTTTACTCTTTAGCCACCGATCTCATGAGGTTATGGCACAGCAAAAGGGCTGATGCTTGACGAAGTTGCTTCTATCGGAGGACATAATGGCTAAACTTGAGATACTTGAATTCCCCGACGTGAGGCTAAGAACAATAGCAAAGCCGGTAGAGCAGGTGGACGATCAACTCCGCGCTCTGATTGATGACATGTTTGAAACGATGTACGAAGCCCCTGGAATCGGCTTGGCGGCGACACAGGTTAATGTTCACAAACAGCTCATCGTGATTGACATCTCAGAGGATCGGAGCGAGCCGCTGGTTTTTATCAATCCGCGGATAAACGTGTTGGATCCAGAGTTGTGCGAGTACGATGAGGGCTGTCTTTCTGTGCCTGGCTTTTACGAGACGGTAAGTCGCCCAAGCAAAGTCAAAATCAACGCCATCAATCGCATGGGTGAGCCGTTTGAGATTATTACTGACGGACTGCTGGCGACTTGTATTCAACATGAAATGGATCACTTGAATGGCAAGTTGTTTGTGGATTATCTGAGTACTCTCAAGCGGCAACGCATTCGTAGCAAACTTGAAAAGGCACATAAACTAGCCAGCGAAGAATGATGGCCAGCCCCTCCCCACTGGATCAACTTTATGCCCTCGTTAGGTATTATTTTTGCAGGTACACCCGTTTTTGCTGCCCGGCACCTGAAAGCTTTGATAGACGCCGGGCACAATATTCTTGCTGTCTACACGCAGCCAGACCGGGCCGCCGGTCGCGGTAAAAATCTTCAGGCCAGCCCAGTGAAACAGCTGGCTTCAGAACACAACATTCCAGTCTTCCAACCCATAAATCTGAAAACAACTGAAGCGCAGCATGAACTGGCATCACTTGGCGCAGATTTGATGGTAGTGGTGGCTTACGGATTGTTATTGCCGCAAGCAGTCCTCGACATTCCTGCACGTGGGTGTATCAATGTGCACGCCTCTATTTTGCCGCGTTGGCGAGGCGCGGCTCCGATTGAAAGAGCGCTCCTTGCTGGCGATGCCGAAACGGGTGTCACAATCATGCAAATGGATGCGGGGCTCGATACTGGAAAAATGCTTCATGTTGTCAAAACCCCTATATCGACCGCTGATAACAGAGAAACCATTGAAAACAAACTGGCAGAGCTGGGTTGCAGCGGTCTACTCCACACCCTGAAACATCTGGATACACTGCAATCAACCGCCCAAGAACAAAATCACCATCTCAGTACCTATGCCAAAAAACTGGACAAATCAGAAGCGTTGATTAATTGGGAGGCCGCATCAACCCAAATAGATTTGCTTGTTCGCGCAGGCATCGGAAGAAATCCTGCCTATTCGTTTTTAAACGGTCAACGTGTACGAATTCTGCGCGCGAAGCCAGCAACCGGTATAAATAGTGCGCAGCCTGGCACAATACTTAAACTGATCAGCGGCAGTGGAGCTTGTATGCAGGTGTCGTGTGGAATCGGTGTGCTTGAGATTGATGTGTTACAACTGCCGGGTAAAAATCCTGTGAGCGTAAAAGACCTGCTGAATGCCCACAATCCCTTGTTGATTGAAGGCGCTGTCTTCAGCCAGCAGGAAAGTCCATGAAGGCCATTTCTCTGGACCACCCCGCAGGTGTTCGCGCATCTGCTGCCTTGGTTATGTCTGCATTGTTGTCACAAAAAGGGTCGTTAGCCACTCAACTTCCCCGTCTCAGCTCTTCTTCAAGTAATGCTGGATCAATTGCCTTGTTAAAAGAGCTTTGTTACGGCACTTGTCGATGGTACTTCCAGCTCAATTACTCGCTCGAAAAGCTTGTCGACAAGCCTCTAAAGAGCAAAGATTCCGATATCCATTGCCTGTTAATTTTGGGAATGTATCAGTTATCCCGCATGCGCATCCCCGATTATGTCTGTATCAACGAAACCGTGAATGCCTGCGTTTTGCTTAAAAAACCATGGGCCAAAGCGCTGGTTAATGCCATCTTGCGTAAATATCAAGGCTCCTGTGCTGCTGGTCAGATTGACTACCCCGATGACGCTTCCCGTTTCGCTTATCCGGCCTGGCTGGTGACGACGCTCAAAGCCAACTGGCCAGACAACTGGGAACATATTTTGTCTGCGGGTAACTCTCACCCCCCTATGTGCTTGCGGGTTAATCTTCGGCGCTGCTCGCGCGAGCATTATCTGGAACTGCTTGCTGATGCGGGCATCGCCGCGGTAGCGGGGTCAATAACGTGGAGTGCAATTTACCTCAGCGTACCCTGTTCAGTCGATATTCTTCCTGGTTTCGAAGCGGGCTTTGTCAGCGTACAAGATGAGGCGTCTCAGCTTCTGCCTTCGCTGATGCTGCCTGGTAAAGGACAACGAATTCTTGATGCATGCGCGGCTCCGGGAGGCAAAACCTGCCATTTGCTGGAAACCGAACCCCATCTCAACGAAATTGTTGCGTTGGACATTGAAGCGCGTCGACTAGGCAGGTTGCGAGAAAACCTTGATCGATTGCAGTTATCCAGTGATCGGGTAAAAGTGATTGGTGCTGATGCAACAAAACTTGACGACTGGTGGGATGGTGAACCCTTTGATCGAATTTTGCTGGACGCTCCTTGTTCAGCGACGGGGATCATACGGCGTCAACCCGATATCAAAATCCTCCGGACAGCGCTGGATGTAAAGCGTCTGACCGAGTTACAGGCTCAGCTACTGGATCGTTTGTGGACGTGTCTAAGACCCGGTGGCTTGATGGTCTATTCGACCTGCTCAATTTTGCCTGAGGAAAACAGCAGCCAGATAGGATCCTTTGTTGATAGAACAAAAGATGCAGAACTACAAAGGATCTCGGGTGACTGGGGTATTACTTGTGCAAATGGAAAACAACTTCTCCCAACCGACAACAGCACTGACGGTTTCTACTTTGCATTGCTGCAGAAAAGAGCCTCAGCCACTTAAACTGCCATGCAGGCTTGTAAGCCCGTCTTGATGGGCGGATAATTTCGTGACAATGCCGTCGTAGGAGCCAGATCGACTAGATGAAAATAATAATTCTGGGTTGTAACCAGGTCGGTATTTCTCTGGCAGAAAATCTGTCAAGCGAGGCAAACGACATAACTGTGGTAGACCCGGACGCCAACAAGTTGCGGGAGCTTAAAGATCGGCTGGATGTGGGTATTGCTCAGGGCTGGCCTTCGCATCCGGACATTCTTAGAGCCGCGGGCGCCGATGACGCCGATATGATCATTGCGGTGACCGAAAACGATGAAGTCAACATGGTCGCCTGCCAGATTGCCTACTCGATTTTTAAAACTCCCAAGAAGATCTGCCGCCTTCGCTCTGCCTCCTACATTGCACAAGAAGATCTTTTCTGTAATGAAGCAATTCCCCTCGATGTTGTTATCAGTCCTGAATTGCTGGTCTCTAACTACATAAAACGATTGATTGAGCTACCCGGGTCGCTGCAAGTGCTAGATTTTGCGGATGGGAATGCTCAACTGGTTGCGGTTCGTGCGTACTACGGCGGCCCGTTGGTCGGTCAGGAAATCCGTTTTTTACGCGAACACATGCCCAATGTTGATGCCCGGGTCGCAGCGATATTCCGACGTAACCGCGCCATTACACCCGAGGGTTCAACGGTTATTGAAGCCGATGACGAGGTGTTTTTTATTGCGGCTGCAAAAAATATTAGAGCAGTCATCGGAGAACTGCGTCGTCTCGATAAACCTTACAAGCGCCTCATAATTGCTGGTGGTGGCAATATTGGAATGCGTCTGGCCGAAGCGCTTGAACAACGTTATCAAGTAAAAGTCATTGAATATAATGCCGAGCGATGTGCGTTTCTTTCGGAATATCTGAATCGCGCTATTGTGTTAAATGGCATGTCCTCCGACAAACAATTGCTGCTTGAGGAGGGGATTGAGGATACCGATGTGTTTTTGGCCCTGACCAATGATGATGAGGCCAATATTATGTCCTCGATGCTGGCCAAACGCTTGGGGGCTCGTAAGGTAATGTGCCTGATTAATAACCCCGCTTATGTAGACCTTGTTCAAGGCGGTGAGATAGACATTGCGATTTCGCCTCAACAAGCTTCGATCGGTAGCCTGCTGACGCATGTGCGTCGGGGAGATATTGTCAATGTGCATTCCCTGCGCCGCGGAGCCGCTGAGGCGCTTGAAGCTATTGCACATGGCGATAGCCATTCATCCAAAGTAGTGGGACGCGCCATTGAAGATATTGATCTGCCCGCCGGCACAACAATCGGAGCAATAGTAAGAAACAATGAGGTTCTGATCGCTCACGACGATATTGTGATCGAACCTGAAGATCACGTGATTCTGTTCTTGACTGACAAAAAACGCATCCCTGAAGTAGAGCGCCTGTTTGCTGTGGGATTTACTTTCTTTTAACGCCGCAGGCAAGCCTGTCATAACAGTGGAATAAACCAACAACATGCACTTATCTGTTGTGTCTCGAATACTGGGCGTGCTGCTGATGCTGTTCAGCTTGTTGGCTTATTTGCCATCTATGCTGGTGTCTTTGATTTACCGCGACGAAGAAGTTTCATCCTTTGTATTTGCACTGATGCTGACCTTTGGGACTGGGCTGAGTCTGTGGATTCTGACGTGGCGATCAAAGCAGGAGATGCGGACTCGCGACGGATTTCTGGTGGTAACCATGTTCTGGACCGTTCTCAGCACCTTCGGAGCATTGCCATTCCTGTTTTCTCCCGACATGGGGATGACCATTACCGATGCAGTTTTCGAATCCTTTTCTGGATTGACTACGACGGGTGCGACGGTGCTGACCGGGCTGGATGCCATGCCTCGATCCATACTGTTTTATCGCCAGCAACTGCAATGGCTGGGCGGCATGGGTATTGTTGCACTCGCGGTTGCGGTGCTGCCGATGCTGGGTATCGGAGGTATGCAGCTGTACCGGGCGGAAAGTCCCGGGCCAGTCAAAAATGACAATCTGGTACCAAGGCTGGCAGAAACGGCAAAGGCGCTTTGGTATATCTACCTGGGCCTCACAGTAATTTGTGCACTGGCATACTGGGCGGCGGGCATGAGTTTATTTGATGCCATCTGTCACAGCTTTGCCACCGTTGCTATTGGTGGTTTTTCAACTCACGACAACAGTATCGGGTATTTTGACAGCGACACCATCAATTTGATCGCAGTCTTTTTTATGTTTCTAGCTGGGATGAATTTTGCACTGCACTTTACAGCCTGGCGACATCGCAGCATCTCACAGTATTTGAAGGACCCAGAAACACGATTTTACGCAGTCATCCTGTTTGTGCTGGCGGTATTTACGATCGTTGTGCTGTATCTGACAGAAACGTACGACCTGAAAGATGCCTTTATTCATGGTTTGTTCCAGACTGTTTCGATTACCACAACAACCGGTTTTGCAACGGCTGATTTCAGTGCGTGGCCCTATGCACTGCCTTACCTATTGATCTACGCCTCAATAGTTGGTGCCTGTGCTGGGTCAACGGGTGGCGGTATGAAAGTGATTCGAATCCTGCTCATTTTCAAACAGGGTTTTCGCGAAATTCAGCGGCTTATACATCCCAATGCTGTTATTACAGTAAAGCTTGGCAGGAATATGGTTCCAGATCGCATCATTGAGTCTGTGTGGGGATTCTTTGCTGTCTATGTGCTTGTTTATCTTGTGTTACTGATCGTTTTGCTGGCAATGGGAATGGAAGTGTTGACTGCATTCAGTGCCGTCGGTGCCTGTTTGAACAATTTAGGGCCCGGCCTTGAAGGCGTTGCAGCAAACTATGCCGATATTTCGGACCCGGCAAAATGGGTGCTCTGTCTGGCCATGTTGCTGGGGCGCCTTGAGATTTTTACATTGCTGGTTTTGTTTATGCCGATGTTCTGGCGACGTTAGAGGTGGGCTCGCTTCAGTATACTTGCGCTGGCAAGTCATCTGGTCGTTTTTTGAATCTTTTATATTCCCACTGATACTGAGCGGGAGCAGCTCTCACACACTCTTCTACTGATCGGTTTAATGCTGTTGCCGCTAGCACAGGATCCGGGTTGTAGATATCTGCATCTCCGGGGATAAACACGATATCAAAGCCTTCTCCATTTAGGCGTCGCTTGGCATATGCAAAAATTACAATGGCTTGCGTTTTTGCAGCCAATTTTGGTAAGAGCGTCATGGTAAACGCTTGTGTACCAAAAAATGGTGCAAAAACACCGCCGTCATTACGAGGCTGCTGATCGGGCAATATTCCCGTTATACCCCCTTTCTGGAGGGCTCGAGTCAAACTCACAACCCCGTGTCGATTTGTTGGTACAAGCTCAGCACCGGCTCTT
>JAUSPW010000340.1 GCA_030652635.1 Pseudohongiella sp.
CAACTCCAGGTTCTGGCGCATTAACTGCATCTCGTCGGGCGCATTCTGCGCCTGCACTGGCACCACAAAAGATAAAATCCAAAAACCTATCAGCACACCATAAGGTCTAATTTTTAGATTCATGGTGCCACCTGATACATCACATAACTGGCAAGCTGTCTAACCGAATCAACCGTCTGGAAATCACGATCCAATAACTGCTCGAATCCAGCCTCCATGCGCTTTATATCCAATTCGCGTTGCTGCTCCATGTACGTCATCCATTGATACACACTGTCTGCAGTCGTTTCGCCATGGGTTTTTAAAGCAGATTGCACCCACTCACGTGTATCAGCTTCCTGCGCACGGCTGTAGGCAGCAAGGTAATCATCGAGTTGTTGCGCGTCGAGCGTTGAAGATGTGCCGAAACTGACAGACCATCCCTGTTCGTTAACCTCAAGTCTTGTCTGTGAAAAAACTGCTATCGTCAGCACGACACTGGCCGCCAAGGGCAGCCACTGAGCCAAAAGCGGTATTGTGCGCACTCTGCTGGGAATAGATTTACGTATTGGGACTGGTTTTATCATAGAAGAACGATCCCAGTCCGGCATAGACAGATTCTGCCAACGCAGCAATCTGGCGGGAACCGGCTTCAAAAGCTCCAATTCCTGCTGACAATATTGGCATCCTTCAAGGTGAATCCGGTGCCGCTGCAAAGACTCAGCAGATGCCATGGGGTCACAGTGGTCAGCAATTAGTTCTGGGGTATTGGGGCAGCTCATGACTGTGCCTCCATCATGGTTTTGAGATTTTTAAGTGCAGTGTAAAAGCGGGTTTTTGCGGTATTGACCGGAATATCCTGCAAGGGTGCTATTTCTTCAAAGGTCATAGCCTGGAAAACTTTGAGCTCTACAATCAATCGCTGAGCGGGTGGCAATCGCAATAGAAATTGACTGATTCTTTCGTTCATTTCGGACTCCAGACAGGCTTCTAGCGGACCGGGCAAATCATGCGCTGGCTCGGGTGTATCCTCCTCGAACCAATTCTCAAGCTCTGGTCCAGTCTGACGTCTCCTGATCAGGTCAACAGCCTTGTTATGGACAATCCTGAATAACCAGGTGCTGAACTGGGACTCACCTCTGAATCGATACAGATTGCGATATACACCCAAAAAAACATCTTGTACCAAATCCAGTGCATCATCAGGATTGTGCAACAATCGAAGCCCCAAGTTGTAGACCCGGCGCTCATGACGGCGCACCAGCGTTTCCCAGGCGGACACTGAACCTGTAAGCGCGGCATCGATCAGCTGATTGTCGGTTTGTTCCATAATGTCAGGAGTTTGTCGGTGTGGGCGCCCAAATAGTTTGGGTGAGTGTGCATCTTTGGACAAAAGAATGGAATGGGTGGGTATTACCTTGGTGCCTGATGGTTACGTGCCAGAAAGCCTGCGCCGGTTGGCAGGAAGCTCCTCGCAACGACGCTGCGCGTCTGATTATTTCTCGCTCACTTCCTGCCAACCGGCGCAGGCTTCTTTAGGCTGCAGCGCTTTGTTTCGCCTCTTGAATCAGTTGGCCGGCGGCGCGCAGCAGCGCATTCAGCGATGAGGAAACGATATCTCGGCTGATCGCAACACCCGTGTAACGTTGAATTCCGCTTTTCAGTTGGATGTAAGTAACAGCATCAGCATCAGCGCCCTGACTCAGGGCATGTTCGCCGTACTCCATGATTTCAAAATCGATGTGGGTGGCTTTTTTTATGGCTTCTACAAACGCGTCCATCACACCGTCACCTTCACCGCTGATAGGCATCTTCTCGCCCAAACAACTCAGCGTTGCATTAAAGCGCTCCCTTTCGCCATTTTTTTCGAATGTGAAAGTATCCAGCTTAACGGCCTGCTGTTCGGACAGAAATGTTGACTGAAAGAGTGTCCAGATCTTATCCGGTGAAATTTCCTGACCGGTGACCTCTGCTTCTTTCTGGACAACACGACTGAACTCGATCTGCAACCAGCGCGGCAGATTAAAACCAAACTTACTTTGCAATACGTAAGCCACACCGCCTTTACCAGATTGACTATTAACGCGGATCACATCTTGGTATGTACGACCGAGATCGCGAGGATCAATAGGCAAATACGCTATTTCCCACGTTGTGCCTTCTTCATACATATCGAGGCATTTTTTGATTGCATCCTGATGGCTGCCGGAGAACGCGGTGAACACCAGGTCGCCGGCATAAGGCTGGCGTGGATGAACGTCAATTTGGGTGCATGCTTTACTGACCGAACAAATCTTGTCCATGTCACTGAAATCCAATGTCGGATCAATGCCCTGACTGTACAGATTCATCGCCATCGTAATGATGTCCATATTGCCAGTACGTTCGCCATTGCCAAGCAAGGTTCCCTCAACACGATCAGCACCCGCCATCACCGCCAACTCTGCAGCGGCAACCGCGCAGCCACGATCGTTGTGTGTGTGCAGACTGACGACAACCGAGTCTCGGTTATCAACGTGGCGGCAAAAATATTCAACCTGGTCAGCAAAGACATTAGGCGTGGACATTTCAACCGTTGCAGGTAAATTTATGATGCATTTTTTTGATGGCGTTGGTTTCCAGACATCGATCACGGCATTACAGACCTCAACCGCATAGTCTATTTCAGTGCCTGTAAAACTTTCTGGCGAGTACTGGAAAGTCCAATCTGTCTCAGGGTACATCTCGGCATATTTCATGACATCGCGTGCGCCCGCGACAGCAATATCAATAATTCCCTGCTTGCTGGTTTTAAACACTTTCTGGCGCTGTACAACCGATGTTGAGTTGTAAACGTGCACAATAGCGCGTTTGACGCCCTTCAGAGATTCGTAAGTACGGGCGATCAGTTCCGGGCGCGCCTGCGTGAGCACCTGCACCGTTACATCATCGGGAATACGGTTTTCTTCTACAAGATAACGCACGAAGTCAAAATCAGGTTGGGACGCAGATGGAAAACCGACTTCAATTTCTTTAAAACCAATTTCCAGCAGCAAATCAAACATCTGCTTTTTCTGGCTGACAGACATAGGTTCGATCAATGCCTGATTACCGTCGCGTAGATCAACGCTGCACCAACGCGGAGCCTTGGTGATGAGCTGATCCGGCCAGGTTCGGTCTTTTAAACCTACAGGCGGGAACGCTACATATTTGCGATGATCAAAACGGTTTTGCACTGACATATAAACACCCTCTGCTAATTTGATTCATGACACTCCGGCAGGCTTACTGAATGTTGTACATTCAGGATGTCAGTAAAACCGCTTGAACTCATGGTAAGAGCACTGCTTTCTACTGCCCATCTGGCCTGGCTCTTGATGCAAACTGTAATCTGCTTTCAGTGCCTGTTCCGGATGTTGCATAGATTAGCCAGAACGCATGAGTGATTCCACCTCGATTTTACGTTGATATCAGCATTTAATAGACTAATTGCCTATGTTGTATTACTTTCATGGTCAATTACTCTAATAATGGTGGCTTTGATGGAATTAGACAAACTTGATAAACGCATTTTGCGTGAGTTGCAAAGCGATGGCAGCATCACAAATACTGATCTGGCAGAACGGGTCGGCCTGTCACCCACTCCCTGTGCAAGGCGAGTAAAACGCATGCAGGATGAAGGCTTGATCCACAGCCAGGTGATCATCCTTAACGCATCTCATCTGGGTTTAAAACTAAGTGCACTCGTGCAAGTCAGCATGGATCGTCATACCCCAGACAGATTTGAGCGCTTTGAATCAGAAATTAAAAAACACCCTGAAGTCATCGAGTGTTTGCTGATAACAGGCCAATCCGCTGACTACCAACTCAAAGTGATTGTGCCCGACATGGATTATTACCAGGAGTTTTTGCTGAATACACTGACGCGTATCGAGGGGGTCGCAGATGTACATTCGAGTTTTATTCTGCGCAAGGTACTGGATACAACAGCGCTGCCGCTGGGGCATTTGCCGTAAAGCCGGGGTATTGTGTTAGAGGGCGCAGCTATACAGATGCACATCGTTCGTGGATAAGGGGCGGAGGTATAACGAGGCTCCACAGAACGACGCCAGCGGCGTCTGACTGTTCTTCGCTCGCTTAGGTCTACCTCCGCCCCC
>JAUSPW010000350.1 GCA_030652635.1 Pseudohongiella sp.
ATCGAAGTAGTGCATAACACCGCGGTCGTCCAGCACAAACAGGTTACGCAAGGACTTGTCGAGCAGTATCTGTTGTGCCCGCCCGGGTATGGCAGGCAGAGTTTGCACGCTGGTGCTCAGTTGCACAGCGCCTGTCAGCAGATTGTTGCGTGAAGTGATGCGGGCCAGCAACAAGCGGTTGTCTTGTGTGACCGCAGCCACCGCGGTTGTTGTGGCGCCGCGCGCCAGCACTTCCGTAGTGATCAATGTTAATGGCTGCCCTTGTTCGTCAATCTGTATTGCGGACTCCCCCAATGGGAAATCCAGGCGCGGCACAACAACACGCTGATCATCAGGAAAACTCACACTGAACGCGTGACGTGCGAGCAGTGCCGAGCCGTTATCAAACCCGTACACCACTGTATTGGAAATAGTTTCACCATAACCGAAGCTGCTGACACTAACACCCCCTGGCATGGGTATGGCAGTGCGCAGTTGTTCGGCGCCCGAAGCGGAATCAAAAAACACCGCATCACCCGCTCGGGTATATTGAATGCCCAGCATCTCGTAACGATCCAGCAACAATCTGAATGTCTCAGACTGTCGTTCCGGCAAGGTATATTGATGTTGGTCATTTACTGTCGCGCCGCGCAAAATGGGGGCAACTTCATAAAACAGATAGACAAATATTGTTAACAGCGCAACTACGACACCGTAACCGGCAGTGGTAATGCCCCAACGGGCAAGTTTGTCACGTCGAGCGCGTTTTTTTCTCAGGGCATTACGGCTGGCCAGATCGGGTAACAGACTGCTTCCGACTTTACGTGTCAACGTAAGTGCCAGTGGCTGCGCTGCCTTAGCGTCTGTCGATGCAAGTGGGGGTGTTCCCGGGTTTTGTTCTGTCATGTAAAAGCGCGCTCCTGCCCGGACTTGCCTATTGTTTTAAAACTCACACAAGCCAATTGTCTGATCAGACTATGCCTGATCGTCAAAATCTTGTTTATTTTCAATTGTAAATTACCAAGTGTGACATGCTCGAACTCGGCCTGTCGATTCTGCTGTCTGTCTGTGACAGTGAAATGACAGTCTCGCAGGCCGATTCGCCGATCATTGTGCTCAGTTTATACCGAGTTCGCCCAGCACGCGTTCTACAACTGACGCAGGCAAGGGCACGTAACCATCACGATCGACTACTTCCTGCCCCTGTTTGCTGAAAACCATTTTGACAAATTCACGAGTCACCGGATCAAGCTCGCGATTGGGATGTTTGTTTATGTATACCAACAGGAAACGGGACAACGGGTAATCGCCAGAGATGCCATTTTCAGGTGTGGCTTCGAAGACTTCCGAACCGGCATCAACAGACAAAGGTACAGCGCGCACACCGGACGTACGGTATCCAATACCTGAGTAACCAATCCCATTGATAGATTCGGTGACACCCTGAACGACCGATGAGGATCCTGGCTGTTCGTTGATGCTGGACTTGAAGTCACCGCCGCACAAGGCGTTGTCTTTGAAGAAGCCATACGTACCGGATACTGCATTGCGGCTGTAGAGCGTAAAGTCACGGTTTTCCCATGTACCTGTCAGACCGAGATCGCCCCAGCGCTGGATATCAGCCGGCGCACCACAGCGTCTTGTAGCAGAAAATATGGCGTCGACTTGCGGCAAGCTCAGGCTAGTGATGGGGTTATCGCGATTGACGTAAACAGCCAACATATCGATGGCCACGGGCAATTCTGTTGGCTGATAGCCGTATCGGGCTTCAAACTCCTGAATTTCAGACTGGCGCATCGGGCGGCTCATTGGCGCCAGCATTGCAGTGCCTTCCGTCAGTGCGGGAGGCGCAGTTGATGATCCGGCGCCCTGAATCTGTACATTTACATTTGGGTAAAATTTTGCAAATTCTTCGGCCCACAGCGTCATCAAGTTGTTGAGCGTGTCTGAGCCGATGCTCGACAGGTTGCCTGAAACGCCTGACGCTCTTACATATTCCGGCAATGAAGGGTCGACATCGGCCATTGAAAACATTGGCATTGCCAATCCGCTTGTCAAACTGATCGCAGCGATCAGCGTTTTAAATTTGTTCATCCCTTAGTCTCCAAGTCAGAGCATGTGGTCGTGCGACTGAATTCAGTCGATGTCGGCACTATAAACTTGGCATATGACATATTTATGACAATACTGTAATACAAGCGTCACAGGCACCCATATCAATCAGCGGATTTGGGCACTGACATGTCTGGTTGTGAACTCTCATCAGCGGGTATATCAACTGTCTTATTGTTGACAGCGGGCTGCTCACGACCAAGCTCAGCTAAGCGCACAGCAATGCGGGTAGAACGCTCAGAAACCCTCAGCATCATACGCAGACTTTCTATCGCAGGGTTCATGTGCCGCAAGGGAATCACACCGCGGACACTGGCTTCAAGCAAGGTGGTTTTTAACTGTCTGAACTGAGCGCGTAAGGCCTGATAATCCAACTCGAGGCAATCAATATTGAAATCAGAAGCTCGCGGATCACAACGACCAATCATGGAGATCACGGCAGCCTGAAATGCAAGAATGTTATCCCTTACCGGCGATTGAATCAAAAACTCTACATCTCTGTCCGATTCCGCATTAGCGTGCGCCAGTGCAACAGCCTCATCGATATAGTTGGCAATCCGCAATATCATCGGCAGCTGTCTTGCAATAGACGCCTCCAAGCGGTCAGCTTCGAGGCGGGTGACCGAAGTTTCTACAACCCGAGCCAATTCCCTCAGTCCATCGTGTTGCTGTTGTAATGTTTTACCGGGCGGCCCCTCATTATTAAATGAGTCAATCGCGTGCGCTCTGGTCAGCTCAGCCATACGTTGCAATTCCAGCAAAAAGGCATCCATGGCTAGCGATGGAGAGGCCATGACGTTGCTGTCCAGAAATTGCGGTCGTCCCAATTCTTCAGCCTTACTGATAAATCGCGCCTCCAGCCAGTGCCCGAGCCGACCCACCATGGGACGCATCAATAACACCCCCAGCAAATTCAGCGAAGTATGAAAAAACGCGATGGCCAACGCTGGATAATCGTGGATCCAGGTGTCATGTGTTGAAGCCCACAACACAAGAGGCAGGATCAGTATCCCAACCAATGCACTGAAACTGTTTATACAGACGTGGCCTGCCGCTACACGCTTGGCATTGGGCGTTGCGCCGATCACCGCCAGCGCAGATGTTGAGGTTGTGCCAATAGTTGCTCCAATGACCATGGCGGCACCGGCGGGAAACGTCAACAATCCCCCTGATAATGCAGTTAGAGCGATGGCGATGGTAGCGCTGGAAGACTGAGTCAACATGGTCATCACCATGCCAATAAGCACAAATACCATCAGCCCCGAAAAACCTTCAGGAGAAAGGCTAGCAATATCGACTGAGCTGGCCACACCCTCAAAGGCGGACTTAAGGAAATCAATTGCCACAAAAAACAGTCCAAAGCCGGCTATGGCTTCGCCAAATGCGCCGGTGCGACTGGATGCGCCCGCCAAACGCATGATCATGCCTACACCAATCATGGGCATGGCAAATGTACTGATCTTGAACTGAAAACCGACCAGCGCCACCAGCCA
>JAUSPW010000360.1 GCA_030652635.1 Pseudohongiella sp.
GTTGATGATAGCCAAGCACGCGCAATACAGCTGAGCATCGGCATTCATCGCAGCAATCTCGTGTTTACACCACGGCGCAGGCAGGACGTTGATGTGTTATTTCTGTTGGCCAATCCAGCGGAAGGCCGTCAAATCAGACCAACGATGGGCTTCCATTTTGCTGGCGATGTCGCGATTTATGCCATGCCTGCCATCTATGATGGGCTTGCATACGATGGCGGCACCAGTACGAATGTCAATCGCGATCTGAATGGGATTACGTTTATTGATGCTCCCTGGATATTGACGTCCGATGACCCGCTGAAGTCCTCAACTGCCCAAGCATTTGCGGCTGGCGCAGGCCCTGTAGAGCGGCTTCGCGCTATGGGCGTAGACAGTTACCGCTTACACAACCGACTGGCACAACTTGCCAATTTCCCGGGTGTAAACATCCAAGGGGCAACCGGCAAACTGTCTATGCGCAATGATGGCAGTATCCAACGGGAGTTATTGCCTGCCCAATTTGTAGAAGGCAGCATTGTGCTGCCTTCTGCGGCTTCCGGTAGTTCAAGCATCGATTCACCTTGAACTACTTTCCTTTTTTATATGATTGCGGAGACAAGGATGTCCCAGCCAAACGACTCATCAACAAAACCATACCGATCTGCAACGGCGCCAAAACAGCGGCGCGCAACTGGTGTCGCATATGAACAATTGGCGGCATCGTATCTGCAGCAATTCGGCTTACAACTCATCAGCAGTAACTACAATTGTCGTCTTGGCGAAATCGATCTGATTATGAGAGAAGGCAGCACTCTGGTGTTTGTTGAGGTGCGGTATCGATTGAGAAGTGATTTTGTGAGCCCTGTTATCAGCATCAATACCAGAAAACAACAGAAATTGTTAAGAACGGCACAGGTCTATCTCAAACACCACAATTTGACAGACGCAGTACCTTGTCGTATCGATCTTATTGGTATCAATCGATGCAAGATGACGGGAACCTTACAGTACGAGTGGATAAAAAACGCGATTCAGGCACATTCTTGAATTTGTATGCACGCAAGTGGTGCAACAGTCGGTCTCCCATTGACGGTGGTTTGCAGTAGAATGCAACACCAGACATGAGTTATCTGGCTCCGGCAGGTTTAAATGACACCCGAACAACGAATACAAGCACATTTTCAGCAGAGTATCCTTGGATTGAGCACCAGCCTCGATACTCAGGCAGAATTGATCCGCCTGGTTGCCGAGCGCATCGCCGAGTCTTTACTGCAAGGTGGCAAAATACTTGTCTGTGGCAACGGGGGTTCGGCGGCTCTTGCGTCGTATTTTAGTGCTTTGTTGCTGAATCGCTTTGAGCGAGAACGCCCTGCACTGCCAGCAATTGCCTTGTCCGCTGACTCAGTGGCCATGACGGCAATTGCTACCGATCTTCAATACCGCTCTATTTATGCGCAACAAATAAGAGCACTAGGCCAGCATACCGACATATTGTTAGTGCTGACATCGGGACGCAACAGCGCGAATCTTCGCGAAGCAGTCAGCGCTGCCTACGATAGAGAGATGCCCGTAATAGTCATCAGTTGCGAAGACAGTGGAAACGTTACGGAGATGCTACAATCTGATGATCTTGAATTGCGAGTGCCTGCGCCCGCGGGATACCGGAGCCAAGAAATACAATTAACTGTTCTGCACTGCCTGTGTGACTTGATAGATGTACAAATTTTTGGAGAGGAAATATGAGTATAAAAAGATTTGTGTTAGTCAGCCTGCTGCTGGGAAGCTCTGCGTGCACGACCATTCTGACCGAAACTACCGGGAACCAGGGCTTACAGGAAGATAGATACATTCGTACTGCAGGCACCATTGTTGAAGATGAATCCATCGAGACCAAGGTTACTGTAAATATGCGCTCACAACAGCGCCAGTTCAGAGACGCCAGTTTTGACGTCGTCAGCCATAATGGCGTTGTATTGCTGGTTGGTCAGGTGCAGTCAGAGGCACTAAAACAAGAAGCAACACAGATCGCCTCCGAGGCAAGTGTCCATGTCCGTCGTGTTCACAACGAGTTAGAGATATCCGGCCCGCGCAGTCTGCTTTCGAGAAGTAACGACTCTTGGCTGGCAACTAAAGTGCGTACTCAACTGGCTGCAAGCGATCAAATCAATTCAAATCGCATGCGAGTCATCGCAAACAACGGTACTGTCTATTTGATGGGAATCGTTGATCGCGCTGAAGGAGAACGCGCAAGCAATCTCGCACGTAGTGTTGGCGGCGTTTTGCGCGTTGTGAACGTTTTCGAATTTATCTGATGCCAGCAAGCGACGGACTCAGTGCGTCGCTTACTTGACCACACGCAATGACGCTCTTCCGCGAGTTTTCTTATCAGGCTCTGAGGTTTTAACCGAGCTTAATGAGGCTGGGGGTTTAGGCGGAACCGGAGGAACAGGACTTGGCTTCTCTGTATCAAAGACCATGCCCTGTCCATTTTCACGCGCGTAAATACCCATCACTGCAGAAACTGGCACGTAGACAGGTGTTGGAATTCCAGCAAAACGACCATTAAACTCAACAGCATCATTACCCATATGTAGCGCATGCACTGCGACAGGCGATATGTTCAGTATAATCTGGCCGTCTTTAACGTAATCCTGCGGAACCTGCACGTCCTGAGCGTAGGCATTGACCACGATGTAGGGCGTGCAGTTATTCTCCAAAATCCACTCGTACAAGGCACGAAGCAGAAATGGCCGACTTGAGTTCATGCTCATCGGCAAAGGCCTATACCATTTCCTTTTCCTGATCTGACAGACTCATTCGCACAGAATCACGCGCAAACAATCGAGCCCGATACTCAAGAAGAGGCTGAACAGACTTATGATTACCAAGATCAATACCTAATGAAGGTAATCGCCAAAGTATGGCAGTGACACAGCAGTCGACCACACTAAACTCGTCGCTCATAAAGTAGGGTTTTTCAGCAAAAATGGGCGCGATTGACACCAGACTCTCGCGTAATTCCCTGCGCATTTTGTCTTGCTGGCCTGCTGTGCCTTTACCTGCACTCAGATCATCAATGACCGAGCACCAGTCTCGTTGAATGCGGTACATCCACAAACGACTTTGCGCCCTCGCTACCGGATAAACCGGAAACAAGGGCGGGTGTGGAAATCGTTCATCAAGATATTCCATCATGATATTGGCTTCGTACAGCACAAGATCACGATCGACTAAGGTTGGCAGACTGTTATACGGATTTAAAGAAGCCAGATCCTCGGGCGTGTGTGCAGGGTCAACATTAACAGTTTCGACAGTAACCCCTTTTTCTGCCAACACAATCCTTACCCGATGGCTGTATTGGCTACGGCCATCGGAATAAAAGATCATGGAAGAGCGTTTAGCGACTACACCCATACTGCTGTCCTCAATAAATCATCTCAGTCAGAGTTGACTGGTGAAGAGCGTATCAGTGGATACGTCTCCAGTATTCACGATTCAGCAGCGTTACCAAAACAAACAGTATCGCGAGAAAACCGAGCACATATACACCAATCTCCTGACGCTTGAGACGTATTGGCTCTCCAACGTAGTAGAGGAAATTCACCAGATCATAAATCATGGTGTCAAATTCTTCTGGAGACAGCTGACCCGTCCCATCAACATGGGTCAATTCGCAATCTTCAGGAGAGGACGCATTGTTACTGCAGATCACATCACCCTGCAGTTCATACAACACATTGGGCATGCCCACGTTGGGGAATACTGAATTGTTTACACCCCAGACACGAGTACCATCCTCGTAGAATGAACGCAGGTAGGTATACAGCCATTCCGGGCTGCGAACACGGGCAATCAGCGTCAGGTCTGGCGGAGTAACACCAAACCAAGCGTTGCCGTGCTCTGGGCGCATGGTGTTATCCATCAAATCACCAATTGCAGCCTCACCAAACACCAGATTATCCATCATCAGATCTGTCGGAATGCCCAGATCATTGGCAGTACGCTCATAACGGGCGTACTGCAGCGAGTGGCAAGAATGGCAGTAGTTCATGTAGGTGTTCAATCCACGCTGCATGGACGCCTGATCTCGAACGTCCATTTCCACGTGATCAAGCTCAACAGTCACTTCAGCGCCAACTGCTTTCAGCGGCAACAGCACCAGTGCAGCCAACAGAGCCAGTGTCAGCACGACCTGCTTGTTTGTGATCCAGCGACCAGTCACACGTGACGGCTCCGGGAAAGTCTGCTCTTTCTTCGTGTACCAAGGCATCAGGAAGAAGAACAGGAAGTACAGTACGGTTGTGATCTGAGCTAACACAGTGCGGCCCGGGCTGACAGACAGCGTACCCAGGTAACCCAGGATCAGGAAGCTGGCTGTGAAGATCAGCAGCGCAATACGGCTATACCAACCCTTGTAGCGAATGGATTTAACCGGACTGCGGTCAAGCCAGGGCACCACAAACAGAATAGCAATCGCACCAAACATTACGATCAGACCCCAGAACTTGGCATCAATACCAAGCAACGGAACCGTCACAGCGCGCAACATTGAATAGAACGGCGTGAAGTACCAGACTGGCGGTACGTGTGCCGGTGTTACCAGCGCGTTAGCTTCCTGGAAATTCGGCGGCTCGAGGAAATAGCCACCCATTTCAGGCATAAAGAAAATGATAAAACAGAACACAAAGAAGAAGACTGTGATGCCAACCAGATCGTGAACAGTGTAGAACGGGTGGAAAGGAATGCCGTCGACCGGAATGCCATTTGCATCCTTGTTCTTTTTGATTTCGATACCATCAGGGTTGTTCGAAACCACTTCGTGCAATGCCAACAGGTGCAATACAACCAGTGCGATCAGAATGATCGGCAGAGCAACCACGTGAAGTGCAAAGAAGCGGTTAAGCGTTGCACCTGAAATCAGGAAGTCACCGCGAACCCAGACCAACAGATCTTCACCAATGACAGGAATCGCGCCGACCAGCGAAACGATTACGTTTGCACCCCAGTAGGACATCTGACCCCAGGGCAGTACGTAGCCCATAAAGCCTTCCATCATCAGAACCAGGTAGATGGCCATGCCAAATACCCAGATCAATTCACGTGGCTTTTTATAAGAGCCATACATCAGGCCGCGGAACAT
>JAUSPW010000365.1 GCA_030652635.1 Pseudohongiella sp.
ACTGCTATTCGTGGATTTTATCCGTCACCTGCGTGTATGATTCTGCTTCCAAAAAAGTTCTGTATCACGGGTAGCAGCAATGGGTAGATCTTACCAGAACCGCAAAGAGTCCATGGCCAAAACTGCGGCCGCCAAAACCAAAGTTTACAGCCGCTTTGCGCGCGAAATTTACATGTGCGCAAAAAGCGGGGGCACCGACCCTGATGGCAATCTGTCATTACGGGCGATGCTGGAGCGCGCCAAGAAGAGTCAGGTACCATCACATGTTATCGACAAGGCGATTGAAAAGGCCAAGGGCGGAGGCGGAGAAGATTTTGCAACAGCGCGCTACGAGGGTTATGGTCCCGGCAACTGCATGGTGATTGTGGAATGTCTGACGGACAACCCAAACCGCACCTTTGGTGATGTGCGCTTATGCTTCACGAAAACAAAAGCCAGAATCGGTACACAAGGCAGTGTCAGTCACATGTTTGATCACTGCGCCATCCTGTCAATTGCCGGCAATGACGAAGATACCGTACTGGAAGCCTTGTTAAATGCAGACGTCGATGTGACTGACATTGAAAACGAGGACGGTCACATCACGGTTTTTGTACCTCACACCGAGTATGCAAAGGCCCGCCAGGCTATTCGGGGCGCGTTTAAAGATATTGAATTCGAAGTGGATGAAATCCAGTTTGTGCCACAGTCCTCAGCAACGGTATCTGGCGAAGACGCACAAATGTTCGAGAAGTTTATGGACATGCTGAACGAGCTGGATGACGTGCAGAACGTCTATCACAACGCAGTATTTGAGGACTGAATCTGTTTGCTCCACACGGACGCCAGCTGCGGGCGTCCGAAGTGGTAGCCTTGAAAGAAATGGCAACCCAGCTCGCGCAGACGCTCTGCCTGCTGCTCGGTTTCCACCCCTTCCGCAACCACGTCCAGATCCAGGCTGTTCCCCAGCGCAATGATTGTGCGCACGATTGCTTCGTCATTCTGATCAACCAGCAAATCGCGTACAAACGACTGATCAATTTTTAACTGTGTCAGGGGCAAACGCTTCAGATAACTCAGTGACGCATACCCGGTACCAAAGTCATCCAAGGCAAACTGCACACCCTTTGCACCCAGTACCTGCATTTTTTGGACCGTGGTATCCACATCATCTATCAACAGACTTTCAGTCACTTCCAGCGCCAGACTCTTGCCGGGAATGCCGTATTTTTCAAGGCAATCTATGACATGTGTGACAAAGTGTTCATGGTAAAACTGTTTGGGGCTGACATTCACCGCCAATACCAATTTGCTCAAAGATGGATCGTTTTGCCACGATTCCAACAGTTGGCAAGCCGATTCGACCACCCATTCTCCTAGCGGAATAATGAGACCACTGGTTTCCGCAACCGGTATAAATTCGCCCGGTGACACCACCCCAAGCTCCGGGTCGGTCATGCGCAACAACCCTTCCATACTGACAATATGCCCCTGGCAATCAACCTGCGGTTGAATGTGCAGCAACAGAGAATGATTGCTCATGGCAGCGCGCAATGCCTTTTCAATGCGTGTGCGACGAGTAACCTCAATCTGCATGGCGGGATTAAAAAACTGCACCTGATTGCGGCCATTAACCTTGGCGGCAGCCAAGGCCAGATCAGCACCTTTCAATAAATTCTCAATGTCTTCATTGGCGTCAGAAAACATCACCACACCAATACTCACCGTACAAACGTAGGGCAGACCTTGTAATTCAAATGGCTGGTTGAACTGCTGTCGTAAAAACTCTGCCACATCGCGCACCCTCACCAGCGCATCAACAGTGTTTTGCGCAAGATCTTCAACAATCAGTACAAATTCATCAGCGCCTAACCGGCCGATTGTGTCCGTTGCCAGCAAGCCACGTTCTAGGCGTTTGGCAACCTGTTGCAGTAACTGATCACCAGCGTCGTGCCCCAAGGTGTCATTCACCGTCTTGAAGTTGTCCAGATCAATAAATAACACGGCCCCTTCAAACCCGGTTTTGTTGCGTCCGCCTAAGGCATGATCAAGGCGATCAAGAATCAACCGGCGGTTGGGCAGGCCGGTCAGTACATCAAAATACGCCAGCTGGTGCAGCTGGTTTCTGATCTGTTTATGTTCAGTGATATCAGTGGAGATACCACACAAAGCGTAAATGCTGCCATCTGGGTTACGCAGCGGCAATTTAACCGAAATAAAAATGTGCTCCTGCTGATCATGAGCCATGATGTTGCTTTCTTCGTCGGCAACTCGCTGGCCACTACGCAACACTCTGAGATCATTTTCGCGTAAATGCTCACAGGTCACGTCATCAAAAAACGCAGCATCTGTCTTTCCAATAATTTTTTCAGCGGGTAACGAAAACAGCTCACAGACCTTCTTGTTAACGTACTGATAACGCAGCTGACTGTCCTTGATATAAATGTGGGCTTCGACACTGTTCAAAATGGTATTCAGCCTGTTTTCACTGGCCAGCAAGCTTGCGGTTCTGTCAGCAACCCTCGCCCTGAGTATGACACCAAAAACAAACGACCCCAGCAGACCTGCACTCAGCATGATCAGGCCCCAGATCACCCAGCCGGGAATAAAGCTCAACGGAGGCTCGACACTGAAAGTGCTCAAGGCCTCAAAATACGGCGAGGATGGGTCACGTTTCCACGCGATAAGATGCTGATCAATGCGTTGCAGTATGCCGGCATGGCGTCCGGAACCCACCGCAAAATAAAGCTGAATCGGCTGGAATATGATGGAGGTTTTGCTCAGGCCCAGCCTTGCGGCATGGAGATCTCCGTAAAAGTGGTTGGAGACTGCAGCGTCGGCCTCACCATTCACCACGGCAGCAAAGGCTTGCTCCGGCGAATCGACCATCACCCACTGCACACTGATTCCAAAGTTCATAGCCAGATCAACAAGGTAGTCGTATTGCACTGAACCTTGCAGAAGGGCAACGCGTTTGCGATCAATGTCCAGCATGCTGAGCATGCCAAGATCACTACGCTCAAATATCTGGGACCAACTTAACAAGGCAGGTTCGCGATGAAAATCAAAGCGCTGGCTACGCGCATCGCTGATCGCCACGTCAGGCATCAGATCGAGCTCGCCGCGCTCCAGCATCACCAAACACTCATTCCATTCACAGGCGACAGCGTCAAGTTGCCAGTTTTCCTGCTCAGCAATCTTCTCAAGCAAACGCCAGAGCATTCCATCTGACTGTTGATTCTCATTCAGAAAAATTTTGGGAGGATTGTTGTATACCCCCACACGCAAAACCGTTTGTAGTGGGGCGGACTGCGGGTCGGAGACGTCAACCGCAGGCGGTTGCGCCCATAGCAACTGACTGAACAATAACAAACTTGGGCAGATTGCCATCAGTACTGATATCAAGTGTGCCCGCGCGTGCTTGACCATGAAATTGGCATTATCCTTTTTTGACAAAACAGTACGTCAATTTTTTAATACTGATACGACTACTTGTGCAAATCGTGTGGTAAATGCCCGTCAGGGAGAATGACAAGTTAATTATTTATACTCTTTATCCTGATAGTTGGATTGATAAACATCATGACCCATGTAACGAATCTGTTGATCCACCACCCAATCCATTGTTGCCAGCATGCTGTCCAGCTTGCCCGCCGGGAACTCGAGAGTTTCCAGTGTAAATACAATAGCTTCCAATGTTGACAACGTGTTCACACCGGGTTGCCGTCGTATGCGATAACGTGATGGCACCGACGGTTGCAAGGCGTAACGCGGCAATTCACCCAGCCATGGCAATGTATGCAACAACTTGCGGCTGCGCCGCCAACTTGCATCGATAAAAATCAGCGGGCACGGTGAATGGGATGACAAAGATGTTATATCGTCAGCGCGTGCACCCGGGTAAATCAATACCGGCTTCGATGCCTGTAACGCCTGCAATTCTGCCATGCTGTCAGCATGCTGCTTATCTGGATCAACATGAATCAGCCTGCAATTTGATAACGACAGGGCTGCTATACGTGCTGTGCCCAAAGCGTGTCTGGACTCCTGACTATCCTGAATGATCTGGACAGGCCAACGATTGTGCTGCAGCGTAAGCTGCGAGCAGTAACACACCGAGAGTGGACGCAGGCACCGGCTGCAGGTTAGACGTGACATATAAATGCTTGTTGCCCGCAGGCACATAATGAAAAACCGGCGGGCGTTACCACCTGCCGGTTTTTATAGATCAATTCAGGTGCCTGCGCGTGGCTGGCACCTGCCTGACAGATCACTCCATGCTGGCGCGTTCTTCGTCAGTGACTTCTTTGATGCTCAACTTGATACGGCCGCGTGCGTCCAGGTCCATGACCTTGACCACAACGTCCTGACCTTCTTGCAGATACTGGCTGATATCTTCCACACGGTCAGACGAAATCTGGGAAATGTGAACCAGACCATCTTTACCCGGCAGAATGGTGATAAAGGCACCAAAATCAACAATACGAGCGACCTTGCCTTTGTACAACTGGCCCACTTCTGCTTCGGCCGTAATACGCTGGATCAGTTCGATCGCCTTGTCGCGTGAGTCTTTATCTTCGCCGTAAATGCGAATGTTGCCATCATCATCGATATCAATCGACGCACCACTTTCTTCAGTAATGGAGCGGATGGTAGAACCACCTTTACCAATCACTTCGCGGATTTTGTCTGGATCAACTTTCATGACAGCCATTGACGGGGCATTTTCATTAACCGTCGGACGCGCCACTGCCAGCACTTTGTTCATTTCACCCAGGATGTGCAGACGCGCTTCCAAGGCCTGAACCAATGCAGTTTCCATGATTTCTTCGTTGATGCCCTGAATCTTGATATCCATCTGCAGCGCGGTGACGCCTTTCGCGGTACCAGCTACTTTGAAGTCCATATCACCCAGGTGGTCTTCATCACCCAGGATGTCAGTGATCACAGAGAAACGATCGCCTTCCTTGATCAGACCCATGGCAATACCGGCCACAGGTGCTGACAGGGGGACACCAGCATCCATCAGCGCCAGTGAGCTACCGCACACAGATGCCATGGAACTGGAACCGTTAGACTCAGTAATTTCTGAGACCACACGAATCGCGTAGGGGAACGTTTCTTCGCTGGGCATCACCGCCTGTACACCACGTTTGGCCAGTTTACCGTGACCAATTTCGCGACGTTTGGGGCCAGACATAAAACCTGTTTCACCCACACAGAACGGAGGGAAGTTGTATTGGAACATAAAGGCTTCTTTTTTGGAGCCTTCCAGTCCTTCAATCAACTGTGCATCACGAATGGCACCCAAGGTGGTGACAACCAGCGCTTGTGTTTCTCCACGCGTAAACAGCGCTGAACCGTGCGCCTTAGGCAATACACCCGTCTCGATAGAGATTGGGCGAACTGTGCGGGTATCACGACCGTCAATACGCGGAGCGCCGTCGATGATGCGGTTACGCACCACTTTTTTCTCGATGGATGCAAACACGCTTTTAACTTCTTCAGTCGTAACACCGTGCTCAGCATTGGCGAATTGCGCAATCGCCTGATCAAGCAATGCACTTAATGCATCATAACGCTGCATCTTGTCGGACACTTGGTAGGCGTTGCCGATGCTGTCAGAAAACGCCAGCGCCAGACCAGCGCGCAGGGTTTCGTTCACAGGCTCAGGCTGCCAGTCCCAGACGGGTTTGCCAGCTTCTGCTTTTAATTCATTGATTGCCTTGATAACCACTTGCATGGATTCGTGAGCAAACAACACCGCGCCCAGCATCTGGTCTTCGGTCAATTCTTTTGCTTCTGATTCAACCATCAGTACGGCTGATTCAGTACCAGCAACCACCATGTCCAAGGCAGAGCTGGTGAGCTCGCTGGCACGTGGATTTAACACGTAACCATTGACGGCATCGTATCCGACGCGCGCAGCACCAATCGGGCTGGTAAATGGAATGCCTGAAATAGCTACTGCAGCGGATGCACCAATCAGTGCTGCAATATCAGGATCCTGATCCTTGGTCGCAGATATGACGGTACAGACCACCTGAACTTCGTTCTTGAAACCTTTTGGAAACAAAGGACGCAGAGGACGGTCGATCAGGCGGGAAACCAGTGTTTCCTTTTCTGTTGGACGACCTTCGCGCTTGAAGAAACCACCGGGGATTTTACCCGCAGCATACGTCTTTTCCTGGTAATTCACTGTCAGCGGGAAAAAGTCTGCGCCAGGAGCGGCAGACTTTTTACCAACAACAGTCGCCAGCACTTGCGTACCACCCATGGTGATAACGACTGCGCCAGTTGCTTGTCGTGCAATTTTGCCGGTCTCCAATACGACGGTATCTGCGCCGTACTGGAAGGTCTTTCTAACAATATTAAACATACGTTCATCCTATTTTATGAGACCCGGGCAGCATTGCAGCAACTTCCCTTTTACCAAGAGTCTCTTCTCACTTTCTCATCGCCTTGAAATCGGTAGCGTCGAATTAACGACGCAGGCCCAGACGTTTGATCAGCTCAGCATAGCGACCCACATCTTTGCGCTTGAGGTAATCGAGCAGCTTGCGGCGGCTGTTAACCATACGGATCAAACCACGACGTGAGTGGTGATCGTGTGTGTGTTCACGGAAGTGACCTTGCAACAGATTGATGTTTTCTGTCAGCAGTGCAACTT
>JAUSPW010000158.1 GCA_030652635.1 Pseudohongiella sp.
GTTTTGACCGAACCCAAGGCACAGAAACTGTTCAACTGTGTGCTGTGCCGGAACGCCTTGGTCAACGCCTGCACTTCAATAGGATCTCCGATTGGGGTGCCGGTACCATGGCCCTCCACAAACCCGATGCTGTCCGCTTCAATACCTGCATTTTCAATGGCTTTGGAAATCGCCCGGTACTCACCCATCATGCTTGGAGCCGTGAACCCCATTTTCTGGCCACCATCATTGACCACGGCACTGCCCTTGATGACAGCATAAATGGCATCGCCATCGGCCTGCGCCTGTTCAAGCCGTTTCAGCAATACTGCGCCAGAACCACTGCCAAACAGGGTGCCCTTGGCATCCCGGTCATAGGCGCGGCAGTGGCCGTCCGGCGAGTTGATCATACCCTCTTCATAATAGTGCCCGGCATGCTGCGGCAGCATCAACGCGCAGCCACCAGCAATTGCCATGTCGCATTCGCCATCTCTCAACGCGCGAACTGCCTCGTGGACTGCTACCAGCGTACTTGAACAGGCAGTCTGAATTGCCATGCTCGGACCAGTCAGATCCAGTTTGTATGACACACGGGTAGGCAGATAATCTTTGTCGTTGGCCACCATCACATTAAATCCGGGTACTGAATTGACGGTGAGCACACGGCCACCATTTTCATCAACCCATAAGCGGTTGGCGTAAACATTATTCTGTAAGTAGGTATTCGTAGCAGCGGAGGCATACACACCCACCTTGCCTAAGGCAGACCCTGGCACATAACCGGCATCTTCAAATGCTTCCCATGCTGTTTCAAGGAAGACTCGTTGCTGTGGATCCATGAGCTCGGCTTCACGTTTTGCGTATTTCCAGAAGTCGAGGTCGCAACCCTCTATGTCATCCAGTATGGGCGCGACATTGACCTGCGCCGGATCATGGGCGCGTTCGGGCGGTACGCCAGCAGCAATTGCCTGTGCGGGTGTAAAGATAGAAAGCGTTTCTATACCTTCTTCAAGAACGCGCCAAAAAGCCTCAGGGCCGTGGGCACCGGGGAAACGACAGGCAACACCAATCACGGCGATATCGTTTGTCTTGAATATGCGCTTATCAGCTATTGTCAAATGGGAAGACAGCAACGATGGCGCTGGCGCAGTCGACATATTACGGCCGGAAAAATGTTCTGCCATTGAGCGAATGGTGGGCGTGTCGAACAACTCAACCATCGACACTTCACGTCCCAACAGCATTTCAAGCTCGTACTGGACCTGAATAGCCAACAATGACGACCCGCCAAGCTCAAAAAAGGTTTCGTCGAGCCCAACGCGGTCAAGTTTCAGTGCCCGCTGCCAAATGCTGGTAATACCAGCCAGCAACTCCCTGAAGCCTCCAAAGTCGTCCGTTTCTGCATCGTCGATGCGGTGTGGATTTTTTTTTGCCGAAGCATTGATTGCAACAGACTGGCGGAACTCGCCGGTTTCATAACGCCGCTTTAACTGGCTTCGTTTGATTTTGCCAATTTCGGTGCGCGGAATCTGCTCTGGCAGCAACTCAACCAAGGCTCCAACAGCAATACCCGTCAGGCGAGCGACCTCGGATCGCAGGGTCCTTTCCAGATTGTCCTTAGTATTGCTGCGGTTGCCACCACTTTCTCTCTCGGCGGGAGAATAAAAGATGACCAGGCTTTCAGTATTTTCACCAGAGGCACAGACACCTACCGCCGCCACGCAGTCACTGGCAATCATTGGGTACTTTGCAACGATTGCTTCAATTTCGTGACAGTAGTGATTATTGCCGTTGATGATCACCATGTCCTTTTCGCGCCCAGTGACATACAACTCACCAGCCTTGGTGTAGGCAAGATCGCCGGTGACAAACCAGCCATCGATCAACATGCTGGCGTTGAGTGCATCTTCTGCATCGTAACCTCTGAACACCGATGCCCCTTTCAGCAACAACCTGCCTTCGACGCCTTCTTCAACACTGTTACCTGAATCATCAACTATCTTCATGGCTGCGCCCGGGATTACCGGCCCCAGCGATACAAAGTTGTCCGTGTCAGCGGTATCCTGCAGTCTGAAACCTCGCGACCACGTAATACCAGAACAGGTTTCTACCATTCCGAATGCTGGCCTGAGCGCAGTTTCGGGCAGGCCAAATTGCTGTAACAGCGACAGGAAGCGTCGAGCAGTGGCACTGACAACTGCCTCACCTGCATTGACCATAAAACGCATGCTGGACAGATCCCAACGACGCGTTAACAACTGTTGTTGACGATCCAGCATCAGTGAAAACACAAAATTAGGTGCCCAGGTTATCGTAGCGCGCCAGGACTCTATCAGATCCAACCAACGGCTTGGCTCTTTCAACACGTAATCGATCGGCACATGGACCTGAGTCACACCCAGTGCTAACGGCATCACCCCGAGAAACACCAGTGAACCAGCATGATCCAGTGACATCCAATTGAGAGTGACGTCATCGGCTGTAAAGCCATTCATTTGAATCGTTGCATCTGCCATGGCCAGCATGGCGGCGTGACTCTGCACAACGCCCTTGGCAGCACCGGTGCTGCCTGAAGTCAGGAACATCACGGCCGGATCATCTGGCAAGGGCGTGTGGAAAACAGGAATAGTTTTGACGCTGCGGCACGCCGCGATATTTACAACACGGCAGGAATTGTCTAACAGGCTTTCAATTTGTTCAAAAAAGTCAGCAGAAGCCAGAACTGCGCGGCATTGAAAGCGCAGCACTGACGAGACCAGCCGGTCGGTCTGACTGTTTGGTCGGTCGTAAAATGCCGCCGTATTCAACGGTACGGGCACAACCCCCGCAAGCAGACAACCCCAAAAACTGACCAAAACATCCATCGCGTCTGCGAGTTGCAAAACCAGTCGGTCACCCGGGCGTAATCCCGCTTGCTGAAGTCCAGCGCACAGTTGCGCAGCCTCAGCGAAAAGTTCCGCATAGGTCAGTGAGCGAGCGTCGCCACGCTTGTTGAGAGTTGTAATGCCGGTATGCGTCTCAAACTGGCGCGCAAGCAACAAGGCGACGAGTTGATTTTCAGGAACGCTGAACCTGAGGCGCTCACTTCCTCGTATTTCACTGCGATTATCTTGTGTCACGGACTTTTACCAGGTGCTGAAGGTACGATAACTCTCAAACGCTTCTATCTACTCTTCAATTACGCTGTTCAGGATGTTTGCAGCATCAGTTGTCTGCCGACCATCCTGCGTGTCCAAAATCAAGGGTAAACCGTTAGCGCTGTTTCCGATTACCACGACTTTGGCATTATTGGACTTGGCGAGTTCGAGGGTAGCCTCGATGCCACGCCACTGCAAATAGCTGGCGGTTATTGCCGGAGCCACTGTTTCCTGGAAGTTGCGGATGCCTTCAGCCTCAATCTGCTTGCGCTGGCTTTCGAGGCGCTCACGCTCCACTCTAAACTGGTACTGTGACACCAGCTCAGCTTCCGATAATTTTCGTTCTATGGCTTCTTTCAGGCTTGCAGGAAGTCTGATATTGGTCATCAGCGTATCTTGCAGGAAAATTGTGAAATCATCGCTTCGGGATACCCAAGGCCCGATATGATTGGGCAGTGATCCTGACGTAATCTCTTCGTAGATCTCAATCTGGACTTCATTTCTGGCAACAGTGTACAGAGCCTCGGCGGGGTAATTGGCGACGGTCTCACGGAGCACAGAGCCAATCTCCGGTATCAGCATATTTTTGAGATATTCCTTGCCCACAGTCTGATTGAGTTCGATCAGACTTTCATGGGCAACTTTCCATCGGAACGTCATATCAATTTCGAAATGCAAACCCTCCTGAGAGACAACCGGATACGTCTCGGTGTGAGTCATCAGGCGCAGATCATACAAATAGAACTTGTCCCAAGGCCAGGTGACCTCGATGCCTTCGCCGGCCAGATCACTGTGGTAACCAGGCGCCCATGGCAATCGAATGCTGTGCCACACAACGGCTTCATGCCCGGCGGGAACCATGTGTACAATTCTGTCCCACAGCACAATCAATAAAAACAGCAAAATCAGTACAGTAAAAGTAAAACCGTACCGGAACCGCATGTAGACACCATGTAAATATTTTTTCACGGCTTGGAATCTCCCCCGGCCTGGCTTCCGGAAGCGAGTGTAATCCTGCCCTCTTCCACATGATAGTGATGATCTGCACAGTCAAAATACCGATCATCATGCGTAACAACCACCAGCGTTTTCCCGGATGCCTTGAATTCAGGCAGCAAAGTACGATAGAAGAACATGCGTGTTTGTGGATCCTGATCTGCGGCCCACTCGTCCAGGATAAGCACTGGCCGATCTTCAGCCAGTGCCAAAGCCAGCGCTAGGCGCTTCTTCTGTCCTGTCGACAAGGCATTGGTATCATAACCAGTACTCAAGTCTGCAGGAAATTTGTCGCGCACCTGTAGCCTCACCAGCCAGTTATCCAATCGAAGCAATCCATCTGAACCCAGTGCATAAGGTTTGGCAAACAAATGAAAATCTGCAAACACGCTTGCAAACAGATCGCGATAGTTTTGCATGGGGAAACGACTTATTGGAACGCCGTCCACTCTGATGTCGCCTTGCTCGCGCGGATACAGGCCTGCCAACAGGCGCAGTATTGTGGTTTTGCCGGAGCCATTGCCACCCGTTATGAATGTGATCGATCCATGCTGAATTGAAAAATCCAGTTCATTAACACTGAAAGCGTTTTCAGCATCGGCGGCCTGCGACGATCGATGACTATATTTGACCTTCTCGAGTCGGATCTGCTTGAAGCCTGCAAGATCTGGAGCACCGGCGGCGCTGCCTGTTTCCTCATTTTTGGCCAGGCAAGCATCCACTTCCTCTTCGAATTTGATAATACCCAGAACGGAGAAACGCGCGATATTGAACTGCTGGATACTGCCTATCACCCCGCCAATCGGGCCAATCAGAAATAGCACTGCCATTACAATTCTTGACACCTCATCCTTTTCTAATGGATTGAGGATAGGCAGAATAAAAATGACCGCGCCGGCCATCAGATACGAGGCCGTTGTACCAGAGGCCAGAACCTCAGCAAATAGCGATGCACTGGCGGAACGGTTTTCATACAGATGAGAAGAGGCAACGTTGGCATCCTGCAGGAACTCTGTTCGTTTGCTGGTATTGAGTCTCAGCTCCTTAGCGCCCCTGATGCCGGCCTCCATAGAACGATCCAGATTGGCATTGGAAATTGCTGCTTCGCGCATGGTATCGCCGAGCCGCGCAGATACGGATAAATATCCCAATACAGTTACCACAGCTACCACACCGGTAAGCAAGGCAGCAAGAGGTGACAGGAACACCACATAAAAATACATGAACACCAGCAAGCTCAGACACTCAACACCCGCTGTGATGGTGATAATCGACTGGGAAAGCGGTCCGTAATTTTTTATCAATCCATCCGTAATTGCATCTTCCGAGAAGTCTTCGATATTCCTCAATGAAAGCTTGGTGACCTTGCCAACAATGCGCTGTCGCCACTCATGCATCGCTGCCTCAATTGACTTGCTGGACTGCGCAATCAGGAAGCGCTGGCAAAAACGGTAACATATCAGCATGACCAGGAACGCGACCGCTGCAAAAACGGAGTATTGCTCCTCGCCAACCAGCTTGGATTCGGCATTCAGGAAATACACAACAGCGGTGCCAAATGCGGCGCTGAGCACGGCAACGCCAAGCAAGCCTTTAACCGAGGGACTGTCGAAATGAACAGCGTTGAAAAATCTGGATTTGAACGGATTTTTAAATCGGGGCTGCGGCAGCCGTGTGAGGGAGCGTAACAGGGTATCGCCTACTGACGATGAACCATCCTGACCTGTCGGTTCTTGCTCCAGACTCATAATGATACTCAAAGAAGTTTTGTGGAGTCTTCACAGCAGATCTATTGCAGCGAAAAAAACTCGTGAGATTGCTACAATGATCCAGAAGCTACTGCACCGGTACGGGCCAAAATTTATGCAACTCTTTATGCAACTCGAGGGGTTCATGCGCGCTGCTCCGAAGAATTGTACTGGCATGTTACTATGCAATGCAACCGCCCTGGTGGCACAACTGGCAAGCAACATGATCCGACGGACCGCACCCGTGCTGCAGATTGATCGCAACTGCAGGCAAGCAAGTTGTTACTTTGATAAAAGTCTTTTACGCGAAGAGACAGCCAGTCTGCTTGGTATCACCATGCCCGTCTCCCTGAACAGGGCTGTTCAAAAACGTAAAGCGGAATTTATTGCGGGCCGTGTCTGTGCCCATACGGCTCTCGCACAACTCGGCGCCGACTTCTGTCACCCTAATGGTGATGCAACAGACGATCACCGGACTATCGGCATAGGAGCCCATCGCCAACCACTTTGGCCGCCGGGTTTTGTCGGTTCGATTACACACACAGAAAATTACGCGTCCGCGCTAGTGGCTCGAAGCAATGAGGTGCGGGCGATAGGCATAGATTCGGAACAGTGGATTTCGCCAGAAACGTTGGAATCTGTTAGCCAACAGATTCTGACAGACATTGAAAGACCCGCTGACCACTTGGCCATGTTCCACTCACCGATTCGCTATTTGACCTTGGTATTCTCTGCCAAAGAGAGCCTTTTCAAGTGCTTGTTTCCGCTTACAGACACGTATTTTGATTTCCAGGCCGCTGCCATCACACCATTGGCTTCAGGGGCCGCAACAGGCGGCAAGTTCCGATTTGAACTACTTGAGGATATAAACGCTGAGTTTCAAGCCGGTTACAGTGGCTTTGGCAGTTATTCGATCTGCTCCGATCGTGTCCACACAGCAATCATACTAAAAGCGATGGTTTGACTGCTGCGCATGAGATCGGGTGATTTGCTTGCCCGTGCGCAACAGTCAATCAGAAAAATGAGGACACCAACAATCTGTGACGTGTGTCACCTATCAAGCCAAAAATCAGCATTAAAGCTCAGGGAGTAGAATCCAGCTCACTGTCATCACGCACCAACACCGCCACATCTTCCTTGCTGACTTTAAAGTACATCAGGAAGTTACAGGCGATAAACAGCGACGTGAAGAAACCCACACTCACACCTACAATCAGCGACAGTGAGAAACTGTAAATTGCCTCACCACCAACAATGAACATGGCCCACAACGCCAGCAAGGTTGTCAAAGACGTTACAAACGAACGTGCCAACACCTGATTCAAGGAGTGATTGATGATGTACTCAGTATCAGAACTGCGAGCGATGCGCAGGTTCTCGCGCACCCGGTCAAACACCACAATAGTGTCATTCAAGGAATAACCGATGACGGCAAGCAACGCAGCCAGAGTGGTCAGGTCAAAACTGATTTCAAACAGTGAAATCACACCCAGTACCACAATCACATCATGTAACTGGGCGGCTACCGCAGACACACCAAACTTATATTGAAAGCGCACCGCCACGTACACCATGATGATCAGCATCGCGGTCAACACTGCCAACGCAGCTTGTTCGGTGAGCTCAGAACCCACGCGCGGCCCTACAAACTCAGAGCGGCGTAGCTCTACTGGTGTCGAACTGTTTGCCGCCAATACAGCAAGCACATCAACACCCAGCGACGATGCCGCATCGGACATCTCCGAACTTTCCATATTGGCCACTGGCAGCCGGACCAACACATCACGATCCGAGCCAAACGTTGCAACGGTGGCATCTACAAACCCGCTTTCGAGTAATTGCCGCCTGACGTCATCTGGATTGACAGCCTGCTGATACCCTACCTCGATCAAAGTACCCGCCGTGAAATCCAGACCAAGCTGAAAGCCTTTTACTGCAATGGTAATCAGAAAAAAAACGATCACCGCAAAGGACATGACGCCGGTCACCCGACGCACTTTCAAACTCATAAAATCAATGTCGTTCTTAATCAGGGCCATGATGGAATGCCTGCAACTTAAATTGTGTTAGGGCCGTCAGTCGGCAGCGCTTTGATAGAAGGACCGATGGACAAAGATTTTATCTGGCGGCCACCGTAGAAAGAGTTGATCATCAGTCGCGTCACCATAATGGCGGAGAACTGCGAGGTGATAATGCCCACCATCAAGGTGATCGCAAACCCTTTGACCGGCCCGGAACCCACGGTAAACAGCACCATCGCAACCAGGAACGTCGTAATGTTGGCGTCGATAATCGTCCCAAAGGCGCGCGAGAACCCCGAATCAATGGCGCTCTGCGGCGACATACCTGCCGCCAGCTCTTCACGTATTCGACTGAAAATCAGTACGTTAGCATCGACAGCCATACCGATGGTCAACACGATGCCAAAAATACCTGGCAGTGTCAGCGTGGCTGAAATAATGGACATGATGGCAGCCAGCAGCACCACGTTGATACCGAGTGCGGTAACCGCCGCGACACCAAACAGACGGTAGTAATACAACATAAACAGGGTTACCAGCAGGTATCCCAATGCTACTGCTCTAGCGCCTTGTGCGATGTTTTCCGCGCCCAGGCTGGGGCCAACTGTACGTTCCTCTACAAAGTACATAGGCGCCGCCAATGCACCAGATCGAATCAACAGAGACAGATCATTGGCTTCACGCTGACTCAGACCGGTGATCACAAACTCGCGACCCAGTGCTGCCCTGATCACAGCATGGCTGATCAGCCTGCTTTCTTCGTAGGACTCTTGTTCCTCAACCAGCACACCGTTTTCATCGGGTTTAAATACCGATCGTGTGCGGGTTTCGTTCAGCAGGATATCCATGGGCCGACCAACGTTTTCACGCGTCACGCGATTGAACTGCTCGCCGCCCTGCGCATCCAGGTTGATCACCACCTGAGGCTGACCGTATTGATCCAGCGCAGAACGTACGTTGCTGATGCGATCGCCCTGCAAAATGACATCGTTGTCGACACGGATAGACTGGCCTTGATAATCATATACGGTATAGCTGTTGGCAGCGGCCCCGACATCGGCCTCCAGGTGGAACTGCAAGGTTGCGATTCTCTGCAAAATACGTTTGGCTTGTGCAGTGTCCTGCACACCGGGTAGTTGCACAACCAGTCTGTTAACACCCTGGCGCTGCACAACCGGCTCGGATACACCCAACGAGTCAACCCGGCTGAGAATGGTTGTCTGGTTGGCGGCGATGGTGTCTTCCTGCATCTGCTGGATACTTTCAGGCGTCATGGTCAGGTCCAGAATAAACTGGCCATCGCGCTCCCTCGCCTGTACCAACAAATCAACATAACCATCTCTGATCAAAGCACGCGCCTGAGTGCGTGATTCTTCATCATCAAAGCGCAGCTCAATCGAATCGGTACCTGTGACACTCATCTGGCGGGTACGGATACGTTCGGCACGCAGTTCCTGCCGGATAGTACTGAGCGTGTTTTCCATGCGTCGGGTCAACGCAGCTTCCATGTCAATTTCCATCAGGAAGTGCACACCACCCTGCAGATCCAGACCCAGATTCATTTTGCTGGCGCCCATGGCCCGCAACCAACCTGGCGTGGTCGGCGCAAGATTCAGCGCAATGATGTAGCCGCTACCGAGAGTCTGTTCAATCAACGCCTTGCCACGCAGCTGATCTTCAAGATTGGCAAACCGCACCAAGCCACCGTTGGTATTGATCTCTTCACCGAACCACGCCATGTCCGCTGCGCGCAAGGCATCGGTCACCATACCAAGATCCACTTCCGTGATTGGATCGTTTTCGTGCGAGATCTGCAGCGCCGGATCATCCGGGTAAAGGTTAGGCAACGCATAAATGAAGGCGAGGACAAGAATGCCAATCACCATCAAGTTTTTCCAAAGGGGAAATTTATTAAGCATGTTGGGTAAACCTTTACTGCTCAGAGGTGTCCGGCCGCCGGGACACTATTTTTGTGCCCGGCATACTGACAGAGTTTAATTATCGATAGACTTGATCGTGCCTTTTGGCAAGGCAGCTGCGACGGATGATTTTTGCAAATTCAGCTCAACGCCATTTGCGACCTCAACGGTGATGTATTCGCCGCTGACCTTGGTCACTTTGCCCAGAATGCCGCCACTGGTCAGCACCTCATCACCTTTGCCAAGTGCACTTACCAGCTCGCGGTGCTCTTTGGCTCGTTTGGACTGTGGGCGCCACAGAATCAGGTAAAACAGCACAAACATACCGCCGATAAACAGCAAATTAAACAGCCCGGCGTTAGGTGACGCTGCCGCTGTCTGAGCGTGAGCGCTGCTGATAAAAAAATCCATCATGGTTTTCTCCTGCTGACCGGCGCTGTTTTTTTCAGTTGCCGGTGTATTTTTGTGTATTGTAGGTGTAGATCATGAGGTCAAACCACATGGATTCAAGAGCCTGACTTCAAAAAATTCGGACTCAGGCGTTGGGGTCAGTCTCCAGGACGCGCTGA
>JAUSPW010000379.1 GCA_030652635.1 Pseudohongiella sp.
TCGACGATGCCATTGTGGTGGGCGAGCGAGTCTATGTGCTGGAACAGGAAGGTCTGACGCGGGAAGAAGCCGCCATTCAGGGCACTTACGAAGTATCGGTGCCAGTAATCTTTGGAGTCTTGACAACCGTTGCGGCGTTTCTGCCGCTGCTGCTGCTGGAAGGACCACTAGGCGGATTCTTCAGTGTCATTGGTGGTGTGGTCATTTTGTGTCTGTTCGCGAGTGTGGTTGAATCCCAGCTGATTCTGCCCGGACACTTGGCACACCGCAGGGCAACCGCCCACCCGATGGAGCGCTGGCGGCTGATTCAAGGCTGGCAGAGTTTCCAGCTTAAGCTCTCCTCCGGCATGGAGCGTTTTGCGTCGCACGTTTACCAACCTGCCCTGCGCAAATGTCTGAAGTATCGGTATGCCACCTGGGCGGGCGCGACAGCGGTAATCATCATTACCGTTGGGCTGCTGGCCAGTGGTCGCGTGGTATTCCAGTTTTTCCCGGCGGTAGAGGGCGATCGAATCTATGCCAGTCTGCAAATGCCAGAAGGTGTCGCGGTTGAATTGACCGAACGTGCGCTGGAGAAACTTGAAACCACCGCCAATGAACTGATTGCTGAACTTGAGCAAGAGCTGGTTGCGCGGCAGGCCAGTGATGGCATCGACGCAGTGGGTGTGGTTGATCGCACGCTGACTACTTTGGGTGGTCGCGTGAATCGCGGTGGCCCACCCTCCGGTCGGGGCAGCACGGGCGGCAGCCACATCGCCGAAGTGGTCATGATTCTGAACAGTTATGATGATCGCGGCAAAATCAGCGCCAACGAAATCCGTGATCGCTGGCGCGAGAAAGTCGGCTTGATCCCCGATGCGCTGGAACTGACCTTTGTGTCGGATTCGTTCTCGACAGGACAAGCGTTGAGCTTCCGTCTTGAAGGTCGCGATGAGGAAAATCTGCAGCGCGTCACCGCTGAGTTGCGTGAAGTGCTGGCGCGGTACCCAGGTGTGTTTGATATTTCTGATTCTTTCCGGGCTGGCAAACAGGAAGTGCAGATTCAGCTGCTTGAAGAAGGCCGCTTGCTTGGATTTACGCTGGACGATGTATCGCGTCAGGTCAGACAGGCATTTTTTGGTGCTGAAGCGCAACGTATTCAGCGTGGCACTGACGAACTGCGTGTGATGGTGCGTTATCCGGAAGACGAGCGTAATTCACTGGGCAATCTCGAGAACCTGATGCTGCGCACGCCTAACGGCGGCGAGGTGCCGTTGGCCAGTGTGGCCAGCATGGCGCTTGGTAACTCTTACTCGAATATCAACCGCGAAAATGGTCGTCGTGTTATTACTGTCAACGCTGATATCAACCGAACGGTGAGTGCGCCTGAAGAAGTTACCCGCGAAGTGGTCAGTGGTTTCCGCCAGCGCTGGGCAGACGAGTATGACGTGACCCTGGTACTCGGTGGAGAGGGCGAACAGCGGGATGAGTCGTTGGGCGCCCTGTTCGCCTCATACCCGCTGGCACTGTTAATGATCTACGCGCTGCTGGCAATTCCGTTGAAATCCTACACCCAACCGCTGATTATCATGAGTGTGATTCCGTTTGGCGCCATCGGTGCCATCATGGGTCACTTCATCATGGGCGCGGAATTGGTGTTCTTCTCCATCATTGGCATGGTGGCGTTGGGCGGCGTGGTAGTGAACGCCAGTCTTGTATTGGTGGTCTACGTTAACAATGAGGTCGCTGCAGGCAAATCACTTTATGAGGCGGTAGCGTCGGCTGGTGTGGCGCGCTTCAGGCCGATTTTTCTGACCTCGTTTACGACTTTTATAGGCTTGGTGCCGCTGATGTTCACCCCAAGTCCGGCGACCTTTTTTATCATCCCGATGGCGATTTCATTGGCGTTTGGTGTACTGTTCGCGACAGTCATTACCCTGTTCCTGGTGCCAGCGCTGTATATGATCCTGTATGACTTCTCGCGTCACCATATTCTGGAAGAGCAGGAATATGACGCCGAGCAGTCAGCGATCCGCGACGCTAACGCCAGCCTTGCATTGGAGCGGAGGTCACACGTCTAATTCAGCCCGCAAGGCTCACTCAACAGGAACAAACGCATGGAAAACACAGACGCTGTAACGAACCACTACACACCCGGGTTCGCGCACAGCGCTCTGTGTTTTTTTGGCAACCTGCTGATCATCATCCTTGGGTTGTTTGTTTTTAAACTCAGCCTGCACAGCCTGATGTTTTTCTGTTTAATCTGGACAGGCACACACGCCCGCATCCTTGGGTATCAGTACACCGATATCCGCAGCATGATGAGTGCGGGTATCACCCAAGCGTTGCCTGCTATTTACATTTTCCTGTTGATTGGCCTGGTGATCGCGGCGTTTATGCACAGCGGCACCGTGGCGTCACTGATTTACCACGGACTGAACCTGTTGAGCCCGTCACTTTTTCTGGCGGCAGGATTGGTCTTATGCAGCCTGATGTCGGTGGCAACGGGCACTTCTTGGGGCACCGCTGGCACTCTGGGCGTGGTGCTGATTGGAATCGGGGGCGCAATGGGTATTCCGTTGCCGCTGGTCGCTGGCATGGTGGTGTGTGGCGCGACTTTTGGGGACAAAATGTCGCCGGTGTCAGACACCACCAATCTGGCGGCCATGAGTGCAGGCACCAGCCTGTATCGTCATATCGGATCGATGTTGTACACCACCACCCCCGCGTTTGTAATAAGCCTGCTGATCTTCTTGTTTCTCGGGATGCGCTTTGCCGACAACACCCTGCCTGACGCTGAAATTGCGACCATCCGCGAGGCGCTCGCCGGTCAGTACAAGATGAATCTGTTGATCACGCTGTTGCCGCTGATTGTGATGCTGGTGCTCAGTCTCAAACGTTATTCCGCTGAAATCAGTATGACCGCCAGCATCATTCTGGCCATGCTGATTGCTGTGTTTTATCAAGGGCAACACCCTGTGGTGGTGATTGATGCGCTGTGGCTCAACACCCCGGGTGCAACGGGCGTTGTCAGTCTGGACAACCTGCTTGGCCGGGGTGGTATGTACAGCATGAGCTGGACGTTGCTGTTGGCCTTGTTGGCGCTGGCCTTGGGCGGCATACTCTTTCGAGCCGGATTTCTTCAAGCCTTGCTGCAAGGGTTTATTTCCCGCGTGCGCACCACCGTCGGATTGATCGCCAGCACCATTGCAGCCTCGTTGGCCGGCAACCTGGCAATGGGCGAAGCCTATATCAGTATCATTTTGAACTGTCAGTTGTTCCGTCGCGCATTTGAGGAAAAGAAGCTTGATCCGGCGGTGCTGTCACGCTCCGTTGAAGAAGGCTCGACCATGACCACGGGTCTGATTCCCTGGACAACTGCCGGCGCATTTTATGCGGCCACGCTTGGGGTGCCGGTGCTCGATTATCTGCCTTATGCGTTTCTGAATTACCTGAACCCGCTGATTTCCATTGCGATGGCGGCCATGGGCATTGGTCTGTTGCGCAAAACACCGCTTCTTAAACCGGGAGACCACACGTGACCATGCAATCATTGTTATCCAGACTTGTTTTAACCGGCGCCATGATTGGCTTGATCCCTGCTAATGGCGCGCATGCACAATCTGATAGCGCGTTAGCACAACAAGCCAACCCGCTGCTTTACGCGCTGGCCTGGAAACAAACCTCGGCCGAGTATCGTGCGCTGTACCACCAAGGTTTTAACATCGCCCGATTGCACGTGCAAAACGCGCTTGCGCAACAGCAACCCGGCGATAAACCGCTGGCGGTGATTACTGATGTCGACGACACCGTGCTGCATGTGTTGAGTTATTGGGGCCATCTGGTCAACAGCAACAAAGACTTTTTTGAGGATCCGGTCTGGGATCAGTGGATTGGTCTGAACCTGATGTCAGCCGCGCCCGGTGCTTTGGAGTTTCTGCAGTTCTGCGAAACCAATAACGTTGAAGTGTTTTACGTCACCAGTCGCGATCAGGGCGAGCCGACGCTGTCGATTGCCTTGTCCAACCTGCAGTCGGTCGGCGCGCCGTTTGTTGATGAAGAGCACGTCACCGTGCTGCGCGAATCATCCAACAAAGAAATTCGTCAAAATGAAATCATGCAATCACACAATGTCGTGGTCATGCTCGGTGACAATTTGAATGACTTCCGTCGCAAGTACTATATCCGTGGGGATATTGATGGGCGGATTGCCGCGATGGAAGAAGACAAACACTTGTTTGGCATGCAATACGTGATGTTTCCCAATCCAACCGATGGTCATTGGCTCGCTGCAATTTTTGGTGAATCCGAACCGCCTGCGTCGGCGGAAAACCGCGAGATTCTGCGGCAGGCCGCCACACGCTCGGCGTGGGATGGTGAGGTGCAACCGTAAACGGTGAGACGTCGCCACCGCAGGTATTCTGTTAATTTCGCCAATACAAAAATTAATTATTGACAGCTTTTGGAAGACGGGATTACTCTCGGTTCATGTTCAACTGAGAAGCAAAAAAGGAGGTGATCCAATGTCTAGTGGTATGTCTTCGGCTCAAGTGGATTTTGGTGTTATGACTGACGTGGGGACTCGCGCTCTATCGTTTTAATAACTCGGTTCCATTGGAGCCATGCAACACGGAAAGGGAGCGCAAGCTCCCTTTTTTAATTTTGGATATCAGGAGCAGATGATGAGCAGAATAGTTTTTCTGAATGGGGAATATCTGGCACAGGAAGATGCAAAAATCTCCGTGTTTGATCGTGGTTATCTTTTTGGAGACGGCGTCTACGAAGTGATCCCCATCATCCAGAACAAACTGGTTGATGAAGATTATTCTGTGCAACGCCTGCGTCGCAGTCTGGCGGAAATCGACATTGCCTGGCCGTGCTCTGAAGCCGACTATCTGCAGATGTTGCGCGAGTTGATCAGCCGCAATCACGTTCAGGAAGGCATGGTGTATGTGCAAGTGACGCGCGGCATCGCTGAACGTGATTTTGCGTATCCCAAAAACGCTCAGCCTTCATTGATGGCCTATCCAACACACAAAGCCATTTTGAACAGCCCACTGGCCGAGTCGGGCGTCACGGTTGTATCTACTGAAGATCTGCGCTGGAAGCGTCGTGATATCAAATCACTGAATCTGCTCGCGCAATGTATGGCCAAACAACAAGCCGCCAAACAAGGTGCGTTTGAAGCGTGGATGACTGAGGACGGTTTTGTCACCGAAGGCGCATCGTCTACCGCATTTATTGTCAAAGGCGGCACCGTGATCACGCGCGCCTTATCCAACAGCATTTTGCCGGGTATACGTCGGCGTGTATTGGTTGAGATGGCGGAGCACGGCGGATTCAAACTGGAGCAGCGTCCGTTTTCCATCACCGAAGCGATCAATGCGGATGAGGTTTTTCTCAGTAATGCCAGCAGTCTGGTGCTGCCGATTGTCAGCGTAGACGGGCATGTCATTGGTGATGGCAAACCGGGTCCGCTTACGCGTGACCTGCGTGCCCGATACATTGCCGCACTGCTGGCTGAAGCCTCCTCAAAGTAGTATAAGTACCAATGTGATAAAAAAGCAGCCTGGAAAGTTGATGCAAAAATCAAAAATAGTGTTTAAAAACAAAGAGATTGCCATGAATAGCGTTTTGAGTGGAAAGTCGTTTTTTGCCCGTGTACTGGTTGCAACACTGGTTTTGTTAATGCCTTTGTCGCTGTTTGCAGAAGGCGGCAGAACACCCTTGCGTGTGCAAAACGGCATTGTGACCAGCGCCTCCCGACTGGCGTCTGATGTCGGTGTGGATATCCTGAAACAAGGTGGCAATGCGGTTGATGCGGCAGTTGCCACCGCACTGGCATTGGCGGTTACCTGGCCCACGGCCGGCAATATCGGTGGGGGTGGCTTTCTTGTGTATCACGGTGATGATGGCCATGCCACTACCTTCGATTTTCGCGAAAAAGCCCCACTCGCCTCCAGCCAGAACATGTTTATGGGCGCCGATGGCCTCAGCACCAACATGCAACACCGTGGCTTTCTGTCGGTGGGTGTGCCCGGCACCGTCGCCGGTTTGTATCTGGCACATCAACGTCTGGGCAACTTGCCCTGGGCGGATCTGGTAGCGCCTTCAGTAGCGCTGGCGCGTGATGGCATTCCGGTGACGTATGCGCTGTATAGTGGATTTACTTCCAATCAAAGTTTCTGGGATCAGTTCCCCTCCTCGGCAGCGGTGTTTCTAAAAGCCGATGGCACGCCTTATGAATTAGGTGACACCTGGAAACAACCCGATCTGGCACGCACGCTGGAGCGCATTCAGAACGAAGGCCGTGATGGTTTTTACAAAGGTGACAATGCCCGCAATCTGGCGGCCTTTATGCAAGCCAATGGTGGCATCATTACCGAAGAAGATCTCGCAACGTATGAAGCCGTCGAACGCGAACCCGTGCGTGGCACTTATCGCGGATATGAAATTGTCAGCATGCCACCACCCAGCTCTGGTGGTATTGGCATCATCCAGATGTTGAATATTCTGGAAGGGTTTGATCTGGCCGCGGCGGGGCACAATTCCGCGCAATATCTACATTTGCTGACTGAATCCATGCGTCGCAGTTACGCGGATCGCGCCGAGTTTCTGGGTGACCCGGATTTTAATCCGGACATGCCTGTCAGCCGTCTGATCAGCAAAGAACATGCGGCGTCACTGCGCGCCACCATTGACACAACTAAAGCGTCTATCAGTGACGAAAGTGCCTTTGGCAATATTTACGAAAGTGAAGAGACCACACACTTCTCCGTTGTGGATAAAGACGGCAACATGGTGTCGCTGACCTACACGCTGGAGAACGGCTACGGCTCGCGTATTGTTGCCGAAGGCGGTGGTTACCTGCTCAACAATGAGATGGGTGATTTTAACCCGGTGCCGGGTGTCACTAATCGCAATGGCCAGATCGGCACACCGCCCAATCTGGTAGCACCACAAAAACGCATGTTGTCCAGCATGTCACCCACCATCGTTGCAAAAGACGGCAAGCCGGTGCTGGCGATTGGCAGCCCGGGCGGACGCACCATCATCAACACCACCATGCAGGCCATCGTCAACGTCATTGACCACGGCATGAATGTCGCTGAAGCGGTGGAAGCGGGTCGTATCCATCACCAGTGGTTGCCCGATACCACCAGCATGGAAGGCCGTATGTTCTCGCCAGACACCATCCGTTTGTATGAAGCCATGGGACATACCACCAGCGTGCGGGGTAATCAGGGTTCGGCAATGGGGATTTTTATAGACCGTGACACCGGTTTGTTCCACGGTGCGGCGGATTCGCGATCAGGTGATGGCGCAGCGGTCGGGTACTGATAGTCAGGCACGACCTTGCCGTCGTCGATAAGAAGCGATTGGCTTCCTTGAAACCCGGGATGTGCTTTGTACTTATAATTACAAGGGGCGCACTGCCACTAACCGGGATGCATGCTCAGCGCGGGCGCGCAACTGGCCGCAGCCGGCGTCCACGTCTTGCCCGGCGCTGTTGCGCACTTTGGTCAGCACATAGCGACTGTGCAGGTACTTGACGATTTCGCGTATGCGCTCGGCATCAGGGCGCTCATAACTCACACCGTTGCCGGCGTCTAGCCCCGTGCCTTCGAGACTGTTGAAGGGGATGACGTTCAGCAGAGCGTACTTGCCCTTGAACAGACGCAGAATCTCCTCGAGTTCGTCCTGCCCATCATTGATGCCCTTGAGGAGCGTCCATTGATACTGGATCGGGTAGCCGGTCATACGTGCGTAAGTCTCGCCTAGTTCCATGAGTTCCTGCGGGGCAATTTTCGGTGCGCGCGGTAACAAGTGTTCGCGCAGCTCGGCCTTGGTTGTATGCAGAGACAAAGCCAGCGCAGGCTTCACACGTTGCTGCGGCAACAGCTCGAACACACGGCGATCGCCAACGGTGGAAAAAACCAGATTTTTGTGGCCGATGCCGCCTTCGGTGCCGAGCAG
>JAUSPW010000385.1 GCA_030652635.1 Pseudohongiella sp.
TTCAAGCTGGCGGCTACACACGACGTGATCAAAATGATAGAGGTCAAACTCTCACAAGGCGCAAAACCTTCACATGGTGGCGTTTTACCGGGTGCCAAAGTCAGTGCAGAGATCGCCAGGATACGACTTGTAGAAATTGGCAAAACGGTTTACTCGCCGGCCAATCATCCTGAGTTCGACACCCCTGAAGGATTGTTAAAGTTCATTCAGCGTTTACGTGAATTAAGCGGCGGTAAACCTGTCGGATTTAAACTGTGTATTGGCAAAAAATCCGAGTTTATGTCAATTGTGAAAGCGATGCTGAAAACTGGAATTCTGCCTGACTTCATTACTGTTGATGGCGCAGAAGGCGGCACAGGTGCAGCCCCTGTTGAATTCAGCAATCGCTTGGGCATGCCTTGTCTCGAAGCAACGTATTTTGTGTCACAGGTACTGCAAGGTGCAGGATTGAGAACGCAGGTCAAAATTATCAGTGCCGGCAAAAACGCGAGTGGTTTTGACATGATGGCGAAAATCGCACTGGGGGCTGATTTAGTCAATTCAGCACGCGCCATGATGCTAGCCTTGGGTTGCATTCAGTCTAAAGTCTGCAATACCAATAAATGCCCAACTGGAATTGCCACGCAGGATCCAGCACGTGCAAAAGCTGTGGATGTAGATCTTCGATCCATTCGGGTAAAAAATTATCAAGCAGGAACGGTTGCTGCATTTTTGGAACTCTGTGGCGCCTTAGGCCACAACTCACCAAGTGAGTTGACACCCTGTGATCTTTATCAGCGTACCGAAGCAGGGATGCGCAACTTCAATCAGATTTATACGCCACTGCTTCCCGATCAACTCTTGAACGAAGCGATTCCACCTGCGTACGCAGAAGATTGGATGCGGGCAAGCGCGGAGCGTTTTGTGTAGACTTAAAACCGTTTATACCAATGCCAGTACTATCCACTCTGCAATCATGGCCGGCTTTTGCTGATGTTCTATTTCTATTGTGGCAGCGTGACGTAACAAGTATTCACCCTCACCACGTTCTTCCACACTGATCAGTCGAAAACTACCACGAATTCGGCTGCCTATTCTTACCGGATTCAGGAATCGTACATTATCAAGTCCATAAATGATGTATTGGCTGGTTCCCTCAATTTTTAAGGTGCCGTGTGTCGCAAATGTTGGCAGCAAAGACATTGTTAACATGCCGTGAGCAATCGTGCCTTCATAACAGCTTTCGCGACTTGTGCGCTCTTTATCAATATGTAAAAACTGATAATCGCCGGTAGCGTCAGCAAACTTGTTCACCCGTGTCTGGTCCACTGTAAACCATTTGGTAACCCCTACCAGTTTACCAATATAGTCTTGTGCTTTTTCGAATGGTACTCGCAAAGGAAGGGCGTTGCCTTCAAGAGTAAGAAATGTAGTTTTGACATAATTACGCAAATGCGAGTCAGGTGTAATCTTTGCTGACTCACCCAAGTAATTACGTAAACTTTGCAAGTGATCTTCGGTTGCCATCTGATTTTTATTTTCCTTGGAAAGATATCCATTACAAAACCTTGTGCTACTGATTGTTGCAGATTGTTATATCGCGACAAGGTATGGCAAGTATGCGGGACAGCGCATTCAAACCGCAATGCTCTTAAGGTCATTTTCGATAGAGCGGCTGTTCAGGCGAACTTCGCCAACGCACAGATCTGGTGCGTTTATTTGCACAAAAAGTGTGCACAAATAAATGATCGGGCTAAAACGATAGGCGCAATTTTGAGTTGTAATAATTTGTAACACCTGGCAGTAAAAATCGTTAATTGTTACAAGCTTGTGATAGCGAATGTAACTTTTTTACAGATAACTCCAGCGCGGTTTCATGAACTGTATATTGGTAACGTCGGGGTAAACTTGACCTGTTGCTCAGGTCACTACGACACAATGCCGATTCCATCTCGGCTATACACAAGAAAAATATCAGGAAGAGAGGCAACGATATGAACAATAACAAACAAAAGCGTTATCTGAATTATCTGATCCATAGCGTCATAGCCGGCTCGTTGGCGATACCCGTTGTTACTTATGCACAACAGGATGCACCAGAGCTGGAAGAAGTTGTTGTCACGGGCTCATTCATTCGTAACAGCGCATTTGCACAGAATAACCCAGTTGATACCGTCAGCCAGGCAGATATTCAGGCCTCTGGCGCACCCAATATGGGCAACTACATCCGTGACCTGAGTTATACCCAGAATACCAACACGGTGGCCAGCGTGAATGCTGGTGCATCAGGCGCACAAACCAGCGTAGGCACAACGTTCAACCTGAGGGGCCTGGGTGAAAACAGCACTCTGACGCTGATGGATGGCATGCGCTCTGTAGATTCAGCGATAAACACCTTATTGCCTGAAATCGCGATCGAACGCATGGAAGTGGTGCTCGATGGCGGCTCCGCACTGTATGGTTCTGATGCGGTAGCCGGCGTGGTCAACATCATTCCAATCAAAAGCTTTGATGGCCTGCGCGTACGCCTGAATCATCAGCGTGACCAGTCCAATGACTTTGCTGATAATCGCCTGGGTATTCTCTGGGGCCGCAGCTTCAGCAACGGTCTGGAATATGTGATCGCAGTAGATCACTCGGACTCATCTCCTTTGATGAACTTTGAGCGACCACGCCTGTTAAGAGCTTCGTATGGCTGGGCGACATCTGGCAACCCCGGTGTCTATCGTCGTGTAAACAATGCCAACCCGGTACCTGGCCAGCTACATCGCGGTACAGTGACGGGCGGTAATTTGCTCGACCCAAGTTGTGGCACATTTAATGATGTCACGGACTTTGGCGAACCCTTCAATAACCCCAGTGGTATTGTGCGCCCCGGCAACAACTGCTTTGTAAACTACTCTGTGCAGTGGCCATTGGCAGAAGGTAAGCAGGAATCCAATATTTTCCAGAACCTGAACTACGAGCTGCCCAATGGTGTCAGGCTCAATGCCCAGATGTCATTGGCTAACCGCGCAGAAGACAGTCACCAGACACTGACCTATCAGTTAAACGGCAATAACCGAGATGGTCTGGTAGTCCCAGCCAATCATCCTGCCAACCCTTATGGCTTTGATGTTGTGCCGTACGAGTGGCGCCCGTTTATGTTTGCGGGGACTTTGCCTTCCTATGTCGATGAAGAAACAGGTGCCCGTAAAAACAGAAATAACTCTTTGATCCAACGGTACAAGGTCAGTGCAGAATTTGATATCTCCAGCAGCTGGACTGCCAATACTGCCTATAGTTACCAGCGCTCACACACGCACACCCTCAACAACTCAATTAACATGGTCAATCTGCAGTCTGCCTTGATTGGTAAGGGCGGAGCAGCTGGTAATGAGTGGTTCAATCCCTTCGGTTCAGCTGATACACGCTCTCCCTTCTATCGGCAGGGTGTGACCGGTAACAGTCAGGCACTGGTCGACTGGATTGCGCCATCCATCAGATACCGCAGTGGTAAGAGTGAGTTGACAGTTTTTGAATTAAATACGACAGGTGACTTGTTTGAAATGCCTGCCGGTATGTCACAAATGGCGGTGGGTTACCAGATGCGTGATGTGGCCCAAATCAGTAATGCTCACCCCTTGTCTGAAATCCGCCAGAACTATAATGCCAGCATTGCAGACAGCGTGCCGGTAGACCGCCGATACGGCAGCCGGGTGCAAGCGGCTTATTTGGAGTTGGAACTGCCGCTGTTTGAGACCGTTGACGCGCAGATTGCGGTGCGCCACGAACGATTTACAACCTATAATCTTGCAACAACAACTCCTAAAGTAGCACTGCGCTGGGAAGTACTGCCAACATTGGCGCTGCGTGGCTCGGTTGGTGAAAGCTTCCTTGCACCAACACCGGCCAGCGCACGTCCGTTTGACCCCAATGAAAACTGTGGCGAGATATTTTTTGGTGCTGACCCCCTGACCGGTGGTGTACTGAACGGAGGTGCGACTTGTTCATCTGGCAACCCGAGCCTGCGGCCGGAAACCTCTGATATCTGGAATGTCGGTTTTACCTGGGAGCCTTTGGACAGCTTCACGCTGAGCATGGACTACCAGTCGATCGAGTATGTTGATCGAATCCGCACCTTGGGCACCCTCGATATCGTGGGCATCGAGTTCCAGGAGATGCTCAAAGCGATTGGTTCTACCAGCGCAAGCTATAGCAGCGCTCCCGGATCAGCTACACGAAACGCAGCTAACGCCTGGATTGCTGCAGGTGGTACACCGCTGGCCAGCGTAACGCGAGACCCGACCACACAGCGCGTCAACCGCGTAGTCAGTCAAGCCAAAAACGTCAGCAGTGTCTGGGTTGACCTGTTTGACGCACGAGCGCGTTACAGCATCGACACCAGCAATATGGGTACGTTTACTACCACGCTGAGCGCAACTTATAACACCAACTACGAGTATGACGGCGGTCAAGGTGTGATCGTGGATGCGCTTGGTTTGCAAAATGACAGGACGGGTATTGTCGGCCCGGTACCCAAGCTGAAAGCACAAGCACGTCTGGCGTGGTACCGCGATAATCACAGCGCATCTTTGACCTATAACCATCAAGACAGTGTTGCTTTTGATGCGGTGATTCAGAATGCCCTGACCGGCACACCAGCACCCAGTAACGGTCGCGTGCGCGCCTGGACAATCACCAACGCGCAATATAACTATCTCTTTGATGGTTATCTCGACAGCAACATCAATCTCAGCGTAGGTGTTAACAACTTGTTTGACCGTGAACCACAGCGTTTGCCGATGCTGGGCGGTTTCGCCAGTCGTCTGCAGACACCATGGGGACGTCAGTTCTACATGAGCGTGGAGTGGGAACCACAATCATGATTGATGCCCGTCGGGTAACCGGCGGGATCATGTTGATCTCATAAAAAAGGCCCGATTCGTCACTGAATCGGGCCTTTTTATTTGCTTAAAACACTGATCAAAATATCAGATAAAAACGGTCAGGTGGCTCAAGGGGAGGGGAATACCACCCGACCGTAGTGCACTTATCGTGTTGTTGCAGTAATAACTTCAACTTCAACAAACATCAGCGGACCTACCAGACCTGCAACCTGTACGGTTGAACGGGCGGGCAGACGCGGCTGTTCTGGTGTGCCCCAGAACATTCGGTAGGCTTCCATGAAGCCATCAAAATCCATCTGGCCACCCATCGCCGGGTCGCCCACTAGGAAAACAGTCATCTTGACCACATCACCCATGCTTAACCCATGACGTTCAAGGTCAGCCTGCATACGGTTAAACACGCTGATTGCCTGTGTTTTGGTGTCGCCGTAGAACTCTGGCGTGCCGCGCTGTGCATCAGGATTTGCCGCCGCTGGTGTGACGCCGCTGTGGAAAATAATGGAAGCGCCTGGACCAACTTCAACAGCGTTTGCAATCGGGAAGGTGCCGGCATTCGGGTGAATAATTACATCTTGAGCAACAACAGTCGCAGCTGCCATGGAAAGACCACAAGCCAACACCGCACCTGTTAAAACTTGCTTGATCGGGGATCGGGACATCACATTCTCCTTTAATGGTTTATAGTTAAAGCCCGTTGCTCTCAACGGCCTAGCGTATTGATATAACTGACGATATCGGTAATAGCTTGATCATCAGGAATTCCCTGGGCCATCATGCGCATCTGCGATCCCTGTTGATCAGCGGAATCAGATCCGCGCAAACCGGCCTTGAAATTCTTCAGCTGATTAACCAGATAAAAATCATTCTGACCGCGCAGGGCAGGTGCCTGCATGGCTTCATTACCTTCACCATCGGCGCCATGACAGGCTGCACAAGTCTGATAAAGTGTACGACCTCGGGCGGCATCGCCACCGGTCAACGTAATTTCTGCGGGTTTGTATTCCCAGGTCTCAGCCCAATTCAGAATATCCTGAATGCTGTCATCACTGAGAATGGCCGCCATTGGCTGCATTTCTTTGCCATTCAGATCTTCCGGATGCGTGCCGCGCAGGCCGCTTCTGAAAATCTCCAGTTGTCGTTGCAAATACCATCGCTCCATACCAGCAAGGCGGGGAGCATCAATTCCAATGTTGCCTTGGCCATCTGTGCCGTGGCAAGTCAGACAGAACCGGTCACTGACTTCCACGCCGTCTACGGTTGCGGCCTGCGATGTTGTACACAGAGCGGCACCCAGCGCCAGATTTAACCAGAATCCTGCTTTTTTCATACCAGAAAACCCTTGATTTGATTGAACAAAAAACCGTGTTCACGTTCGATTTGTACTTGTCGTGCTGTCTTGCGTTAAAAAGAGGGGCGAAAATATTTTCGCCCCTCCTGTTGGATCAGCCTCAAATCCGAGTGGTTACTCAGATCAGAAGTTTACCTGTACACGACCGTACATGAAGCGGCCGTTCGGGCTGAAACCTGATGAAGTCAGGTAACGCTGTGACGTGCCTGAACCCACGTCGATTGGACGAACTTCTTCAGGTTTGGTGCTGAATACGTTGTCTGCGCCAATGATAACGGTGTAGTTATCGTTGAACGTGTACGCAATTTCGGTACCAAAAATGATTTCGTTGTTTGCCCAGTAGTCACGAGTTGCATCAGCCGTCACAGGAACCACCAGATACTTGTCGTAGTAGTTTGCGCTGGCAGTGATACGCCAGTCACCAACCAGGTGGTTGGCACGGAAGTTACCACGGTTAGATGGAATCTGGTCAGTCAGTGTCAACTGTGCAGCACGGTTCAGCAGTGAGGGTGTGAAGCTGTCCAGTGTCTGGTCAGTCCATGCCCATGAACCTTGGAACTGAGTGCGGCTGTTGCCCCAATCATGGGTGTAAGCTGCTACCACTTCAATACCTTCGTTGGTGGTATCCAGGTCATTGGTGTAGTAAGAGAAGCGAGTGATGCTTCGTGCACCCACAACACCAGAGTCTTCAAGTTGCTGCGCAATGGCTGGCGTGATCGTGAAGTTACTGGAGTTCAGGATTCGATCTTCCATTTTGATATTGAAGTAGTCGATTGTCAGGTCTATGCCTGCAACATCCCACGCCAGACCAAAGGAGAAGTTCTCTGCCTGCTCAGGCGTCAGTTCACGACCACCAAACGCCACAGAAATGGGGTTTGTTGGTGGAATCTGGCCTTGGTTAATGGTGATACCTGCATCTACACCGGTAGAGATGTTGGAGATATTTGACTGGCCAGGTGACGGTGCACGGAAACCGGTGCTGTACGTTGAACGGATGTTCATGGTATCAGTCAAACGGTAACGCGCACTGATTTTGCCTTCAGTGGTGCCACCAAAGGTGTTGTAGAAATCTTCGTAACGAACTGCAGCACCCAACAGCAGGCGCTCGGTCACGTCAGCTTCGATGTCCACGTAGAATGCCCAGTTCTTGCGATCCCATGAACCTTGTGCGGTAGGAGAGAAGCCCGGGAACCCGTCGGAGCCGATGTTTGCGCCCTTGGTTGCGTAAGGCCCCACTTTCCACGCATTTTCGTCACGGTTGGTGACGCGGAAAGTCTCACGACGCCACTCGGCACCGTATGCAAAGTTCAGCGGTGAGTAGAAACCGTCAACAGCAATCGGTGTCACAAAGTCAAAGTTGATCGTGTTTTCAATGGTCTGGTACACACCCGGTTTGAACGAGGTGGGTGATTGTGGGCCCATTGACGGGTTGGTGGTGTTATAGATGAAGAATTCAACTTCTGAATAGCCGTTGTTGATGCTGACATCGTAACGTGTGCCGTTAGACAGTTCGCCGCGCACACCGGTCACGTTGGAGAAGTCAACAATATCGCCACCAAACACCGGCGTGTATCCGCCCGGGAACCATTCAAGGAAACTGAAGCAGTTTGGATTGGCGCCAATAGCATTCAACACGGTCAACGAGCTACCAGCGTTCGGGTATACACTGCGTGGAATAGTCGGGCAGTTGCCAGTACCGTTCGTTGTAGTATCCAGAATCAGGTGGTTTGCGCCGCTGGTGAACAAGCCACCACGGTTTTCAGCCGGACGATAGAAGAAGTCCAGTTCGTTGGATTTCTCGCTGTAGCCACCAAACGAGTAGAGCTCCTGGTTGGCAGACAACTGGATACCAGCGTTGATTACGATGTTGAAGTTACCAACATCCGGCAGACCTTGTTTCTGGGCATTGACCGGTACCGCTTTGTTGCCAGCATTGATGATTGCCTGAGCATCAGCACGCTGGATTGAACGGTCACTGCGCATCTGGTTGGTCACGTCAAAGCTGACGCTGGCAAAACCATCATTACCCAACGGCAGACCCACGTTACCGGCAACATACTGAAGTGTACCGTCGCTGGTTTCTGTGTATTGGCCAGTTTTGTATTCGAAGGATGCGCCTTCGTTATTTTCTTTCAACTGGAAGTTGAATACGCCAGCAATCGCGTCTGAACCGTACTGTGCAGATGCGCCGTCACGCAGCACTTCAACCTGACGCATGGCAATTGGCGGGATCATCTGGATGTCAGGGAAGTGAGTCCCTGAACGACCGTATTGAATAACCGCTGAACGGTGACGACGTTTGCCGTTGACCAGTACCAGCGTGTTGTCAGCAGGCAGACCACGCAAGGTGGTAGGACGTACCAAAGAGGAACCGTCGTTAATGTCCTGTGTCTGTACGTTGAATGTGGGTACCAGGTTACGCATCAGATCATTGATGTCTGATGTGCCTTGGTCCTGGAAATCCTGAGCTGAGAAAACGTCAACAGGTGCTGCGGAATCCATCGCAGTACGTGGTGCGGCGCGTGAGCCGGTAACAACGACTTCTTCGAGCTCCGGTGCAGCACCACGTTGTTGTGCGTAGGCACCAGGAGCAACTGCCGCCATAGACCCGAGCAATACGAGTACGGACGAGAGTGTGCAGAGTTTTGGAGTTTTATTCATTGATTTTTCCTTTTTCTGTAGTAAGTGCGTCTTGTTCATGAACCGATTAAGAGCCTGCCGCTTGGAATCTGTATTCTTATAAGTCTCAGCTATACGGCTGCCCCGATTATGAGAACATGGGTTCGCGAAAGTCCTCCCGGAAACCTTCTTAATACCTACTAAATCGTCCTGAAGGACTGGTAATTCGCGAGGTCTGTTCATTCTGGCTGAACACCATGCCCGGTTGTTGCATGGTTGGAGGCAGCATAACTGAGTTTATTCAGGATGAGAATAGTAAGGGTTTGATCTGGCACATGATTGTGCTTTTTAAGGACAAAAGTCACACATCAGGGTGGAATCGCAACCAGCTTAGTGAATGCGATTGGCACCCAGTGTCGAGGCCTGGCTGAGTCGTTGGGTTTTATGATGGTTAAATTCTGCCCACTGTTGCTCGGACCACAAGTTGTTATTTTGCATAAATAGCCCCTTGTCGTAGGCGTCGCGCGATTGCCGGCTGAGACTGACGCCGGTCATTTGCTCCATCCGCATGACACCTTCCATCAAACGATGTTGCCAGCTGATACCTGCGCCAAGCGACTCAAGCAGGCCCTGATAGTCCGCCGATGCAAGCACATGATCGGGGAAATACTTCTCGGCAGAATGTGTCACATTAAACAGTCGGCGTAATTGCTCTGGCTGCAGATTCTGCCAGTATGAAATGCCGCGCTCAATATCACCCACCATAAAGGACAACATGCCATTGTTGTAGTAGAAGTCAGGGTGATCCTTCAGTGCCGCCAGAAATTCGTCAGAACCCGGCTGGATGTCGCCCGCCAGAAAGCTCATGATGATCTCGGTGTAATGCTCGAGAATACCTTCAACATCAACTTCACGCTGTTGATTTAAATAAATTTGCGCCTGCCTGAAATCTCCCAGCATCGCCAGATTGACCGCGACCGATCCCAGAAAACTGACATGGAAGGGACGATCCTGAAGCTGATTTTTGCGTGCCAGGATAGCCTCTGATGGGGTCAATACATTAATGCGATAACTCCACACCTCATCAGGAGAAATTTCGTAGGGGCCGGCTTCGGAGGCCAGATTCAGGAAATCTGCGGCTTCTTTATACATGCGCGCGCCAATCAGCAACAGCGCATAATGCGCCATGGCAAAATGCGGCGGGTTGCCAGACATGATCTGCTCACGTAACTGCATCTCTTGCTGTATATAACTGGAGCCACGCATACGCAGCTTTATGGCTTGAATCGAATCAAGGATGGGGCTATCGGGATCTATTCGAGAAATTTCCCGATGCACGTTCAACACCAACTCATACATTTGATTGATCTTTTCTGTGCCGCTATACACAGCGAGGTTATTCGCGGCCGTCGCCAGCCCGTGATAGGCATTCATAAAATTGGGATCCAACTCGATGGCAGCCTTGTGATAACTGATCGCGCGCTCCCAATCAGCGGGATTAAACTGATTATTGTAGAACTCGCCTCGTAAAAAACGCTCGTAAGCCAGTGGATTGGTTGTGCCCCAATCCAGCATTTCTGAGCGCTCAACATCGTTAAGATAAATACTCAAAGCACTCACAACATTACTTACAATCTGGTCTTGTACCGCAAAAATGTCATTCATTGGCAGGTCGAACTGGTCGGAATACTCGCGCAACCCATCACCTGCACGAACCAACTGCACAATGACTCGTAATCTGCCGTCCGCTGTCATCACGCTGCCCTGAAGCACATGATCGGCATCTCGCAAAAAATTACGATCCAGATTGCTGCCGGCGCTCAATGTCTTGGAAGCGTTGGCGGCGGACAGTATCTGAAGATGACTGATTTTACCCAGTCCGTTTATCAGAGAATCCCTAATACCTTCCGCAAGAATTTGATTTTCATCAGTAAAATCGCGCGACTCAAATGGCAGCACCGCCAGCTTGACCACACCTTCAGCTTCTGGCGTGCTGTCAGCTGTGCGCCACAACAAAGGTATGGCGATCACCAACGCACACAATACCGCGGCAATCAAACCCCGGCGCCACCAGGAGTCAGCAGGGGAGTTGACCGACATTCTGTGCGCATCTACCAGCGCATCAAGTGCAACAATCTCAGGTGTGTGCTCTGGTTTGGCAGCAGGTGCCACAGCAATTTGACCAAGTTCAGCGATCAAGGTATAGCCGCGTTTGGGCACGGTTTTGATGTAGATGGGTTGGTGAGCGTCATCTTCCAGCGCGCTGCGAAGCTCTGCAATTGCTTTGTGTACGGCATGATCGGAGGCGATTGGAGAGCGCCAGATGGTATCCAGAAAATCGGACGGACTGACCACACTGCCGGCATTCGCAATCAGCAGCCGAAGAACGTCCATGCTACGTGGTGTGATCTTGATTTCCCGATCTTCTTGCGAAATGGTGCAAGCGGCAGGACTGACCGTCCATGCGCCTACTTTTATCGGGTTGTTATCAAGTTTGTCAGTAATATTTTGTGTCATGTCGATGATTTCTTGTTTGCAGATATGCAAACAAAAACCCTCCCAAAGGTCAAGCGGAATGCAGTTTATTCGCGGCCAGACAAACGTGATTGATGTATGGTGTCAAATCAGGTACGGATCTCGCATGCAAGATGAGGGCCAGTGACTTTTGCTGCTTTTTCAGTGGCTCCTGATAGGAGCATGGGATTTTTGGCGCTATGCTGGTGCCCGATAGCGAGTGGCGCACCAATAAAGTGCCACGGTCAGCATGTATTTTTGTGTATTAGTAGGTTTCGGGGATATTTCCGGCAGGACTTTTTTGCTGTATCTGATTAATAATGGCAGCTCATAAGCAGTCCGGAAGTCTG
>JAUSPW010000391.1 GCA_030652635.1 Pseudohongiella sp.
GCTGCGGTCTGCAGTGTCCGTGTCGACATTGACTTCATAATCTTGTTGCAAGCCACGCACACGAAAGTACCAGGCATCGGCGGGGTCTTGTTCCGATACAGTCTTGAGCACACCGCTTGGGTGGTAATACTGCCGGGTGGCGTCCGACACATAAAACGCCGTAATGGTGTTGTATTGCTGCTGTATCTCGTTCAGGTAGGAAATGATGCGCGCGCTGTCTTCTTCGCCCTCCAATGCCCAGTCTCGCACAAACGTGTCAGTGGCCATGACAGACGAAATCAGAATAGGGCGCAGCAGATCGCGCTGAATTTCTGAATAAATGTTGTCACTGGTCAGCGGCAGCATCTGCTCAGATACGTTGCGCGACAAGGACTCTTGCACCACAAAATAACTGGTCAGGCTGGTAGCCATGAATCCAACAATCATCAGTGCTGTCAACGCACTGATAAATATGAATTTGCGTCTGTAAATGAACATCCTGTTAAACGTAGCCCTGCTGTTGTAGGAAAATCCTGATTCAAGAACCAGCCTTGAGAGCCGATACAAGGTTTGTCGCCTTACTCCAGAGTATACCAAGATGTCCAGTCATAACCCACGCACCTTTAGTTTTGGTAGCAGACTCACCGTCATGATGACGGGACTGGTTCTGATCTCCGTGGTGTCCATCGCCAGTATCATGTACCTGTCTTACAAACAGTCCTTTGAGCGTGTGACATTGACCGAGCTTGAAGTGACCGGCGATTTGAGTGTGAAGTCATTCTTGCAGTGGGCGCAGGCACGACAGGATGAAATGGCCTATCTGGCTTCTCTGGATGCAGCGCGCTTTGGTGATCTGGCGCAGCTTGAGCATCTGATGCAGCGTATCACAGAGTCGCAGGGTTTCTATGACACGATTTTCCTGGTCGATACGTCTGGGTTTGGTGTGATTGGGGTGGAGTATGACGGTCAAGCGCGCGTGATGCCGCCAGAAGAAGCGCAGGCATTTGCGGTTGCTGATCGGGAGTGGTTCCAGCAGGCCATGCGCGGACAAGAGGCGTTCTCGCAGCCTGTGGTATCGCGCGCAACTGGAAATGTTGTCAGTACCGTTGCAATTCCTGTGCGCGTCGGTCAAGAAATTGTTGCCGTGATTCGCGGTGCAGTACGGGTGGATACCATCTTGTCACGCGTCAGTGAGTTGTCGCTGGGTGAGGGGGCAGAAGCGTATTTGCTGGACTCCAATGCGCTGCCGGTCACACCTGCACGCTCGATCCGACAGATGGATCAGCCACTGTCCACTGAAGCCGGTCTGGCAATCAAAGCGGGCCGTGATGGTGTTGGCCAGTACCTGAATGATGAAGGCACCCCGATTATTGGTAGTTACACGTTTATGCCTTTGCTGGGCTGGGGCCTTGTTCAGGAAGTTCGTCAGGATGTCGCGTTTGCCGAGTTAAACCAAGTGTTGATGACCTTGGTCATTGTTGCCGTGATTGTGATGACACTGGCTATTGTGGGCAGTTTGATGCTGGTACGCAGTGTATTGCGCACCCTGGGTGGTGATCCGGAGTATGCGGCAGATGTGGTGCGTCGTGTGGCAGGTGGTGACTTGACGGAGACCGTTCGACTGGCTGGGGGTGACAATTCCAGTCTGTTGGCCTCGATTGCCAGCATGCAGGCCAGCCTGCGCAAGATGCTGGATGAGGTCAGCCGTTATTCTGAGCAGGTGGCGGCGGCTGCCACTGAGTTGACGCAGGTAAACGGAATCACCAGTCAGGGCATTGTTGAGCAGAATAATCGCATTGATGGCACAGCAGCAGCCATGAATCAAATGACTACCACCGTTGAGGAAGTTGCTGGCAATACCCAGCGCGCCGCTGTCAGTGCGCGGCAGGTCAGTCAGGATGCGCTGAACGGCCGTGAGATTGTGGTTGCAACCGTTGCGGCCATCAAGGCCTTGGCACGTGACATTGAAAATGCCGTCAAAGTGGTTGCCGAGCTCAAAAGTGACAGCGACAAAATTGGCAGTGTGTCCCAGGTCATTCAAAACATCGCTGAGCAAACCAACCTGCTTGCCCTCAATGCCGCCATCGAGTCGGCCCGCGCAGGGGAAAGCGGTCGAGGGTTTGCGGTTGTTGCTGACGAAGTGCGGTCGCTGGCCAGTCGCACCAAACAATCAACCACCGAGATTCAAGCCACCATCGAAAAGCTGCAAAGTGGCGCCTTACGTGCGGAAAAAGTCATGCAAGGCAGTCGCGAAGGCGCCACTCAAATGGTGGACCGGGTGGCTGAGACCGATCATGCTCTGGACAGAATTTCACAAGGTGTGCTGCTAATTGAAGAAATGACCCAGCAGATTGCCAGTGCAGCTGATCAGCAAACGGCCGCTGCCCGCGAAATCAACCTCAACATCCATGGCATCAGCGATGTTGCTGAAAGCACCGGGCGCAGTGTTGAGCAATCAGGCGAAGCCAGCGAATCACTGGCTTCGCTGGCCGAGCGTCTGCGAGGGCTGGTCTTGCAGTTCCGGGTGTAAACTGACAGGGTGCGTCGCCGGCGTTAAACCCGTTCTGACAGGTATTGTTGCTCTGAGGACACTGGTTTACTGTCTGTGCAGCCAATGCCGGGTTACACTTGACGATGTTCACAACACCACAGGGACTATGCTCTGCCTATGCTCTCCACATCCTTTGAGTATGTTCAGGCCAACTATCTCAATCTATTTGCGATGCTTTTCTTTCTGACGTGTTTCAGAGGATACCTGTACTACACGGCGCGGCGCAGTGTTGATACACCGTGCCTAGCGTACGCCATGCATCGATACCGCAAACAGTGGATACGCATGGCGTTAATCCGTGAGAACCGTATTACGGATACCAATATTGTTGCCAATCTTGAGCGCAATGTTTCTTTTTTTGCGTCAACTACGCTGCTGGTGCTGGCAGGTCTGGTGACCATGCTGGGTTCCTCCGAAATGATGCTGGGCATGCTGAATGACTTGCCTTTTTCTGACCAAAGCACACTGGCGCAATGGGAAGTAAAAGTTGTTTTGTTGATCTGTTTGTTTGTGTACGGCTTTTTTAAATTCACCTGGAGCTTGCGACAATTTGGTTTGGTCTCGGTGATGATTGGCAGTGCGCCAGAGAAGTCATTAAAGCCTGACGCAGAGGAAATGAGTCGACATGTCGACTCGATTTCCAAAATGGCATCCAAAGCTTCAGGCAATTTTAACAATGGGTTGCGTAGTTACTATTTTGCGATGGCGGGATTAGGCTGGTTTCTTAACGCCTGGGTCTTGATCGGGCTATCGGTGTTTGTCGTATTTATACTTTATCGCAGGGAATTCAAGTCGGATACCTTGGGCATCATGATGGATGACTTGCCAGACGCTTAAGCGAGGAGAATGATTGATGAGTACTACCGGGAAAACCTTCGAGGTTCGTCTTAAACTGCTCGAAAAATATCTGTTTGAAGTTGATTTTGGTGAGTTTGGTAATGTGATGACCGACGAACCGCCACCTTTGGGGGATGGTGAAGGCCCCAACCCCTCCGCTATGTTGGCCGCAGCCGTCGCCAACTGTATGGCTGCCAGTCTGTTGTTTGCCCTGAGGAAACATAAGGATGATCCGGGTGAGTTAACCGCGCTGGTCTCAGGCACGATTGATCGGGTTGACAACTTTCTGCGTGTGACTCACCTGGATGTCAAATTGCATCTTGGCAAAAACAGCGCAGATATGCCCTCAATTGCTAAAGCAGTATCACAGTTCGAAAATTTCTGTGTTGTCACACAAAGTGTGCGACATGGTATTGAGGTATCGGCCGAGGTGTTTGATGCAAGTGGAGCGCAGATTCTCTGACAGTTTAAAAAGCAGTCAGGGTCGTAGCTGGTCATTGATTTTATCTTTGTTGCTACTAGCAATAATCTTGCTGTTATTCCAGCGCTTTCTGGAAACCCGGTATTTGGATCGCCAGCTTTCCGAACAACGCGATGAAGTGTCTGAGCGCTTGAGCGGCATCCGCTATCAGCTTGAAAGCACGCTGGCCAACAATCTCTCCCTGATAAATGGCTTGGCCGCTTTTATAACCGCCTATCCTGACTTCACCCAAGCGCAATTCGAACAATATGCGGCAACCGTGATCGCGCGAGAGCCAGCGTTGGTCAATCTGGCGGCTGCCCCGGGCCTGATTGTCAGGTATGTCTATCCCACCGTGGGAAATGAAGCTGCGATTGGCCTGAATTACATGACCAACTCGGTGCAAAGGGAAGCTGTGCTGCGAGCCGTTGAGACCGGCACCATGGTCATTGCAGGCCCATTTGAGTTGGTGCAGGGGGGCAGGGCCTTTGTCGGTCGCGCCCCCGTTTATCTGAAGTCAGAGTCGGGTGAGGATGTATTGTGGGGCGTTGTTTCCTCGCCGATGCTGATGAGCAGGATTTACGAAAAGGCAGGACTAAACCAGATTCCTTCGGGCATCGACGTTGCTATCCGTGGCCATGATGGCGTTACTTCAGTTCAAGTGTTTTTTGGTAGAGACACCGTCTTTGACCACCCAAGTGCTGTGGTGATGCCGGTGATTGCGGGCGGCAGTACCTGGGAAATCGCTGCGGTACCTACGGGATCATCAGCGTCTGCTCAGACTGACATTTTGGCCTTGCGCTTTGCGAGTCTGGCTGCTTTTTTATTGCTGACGATTTTGTTGGTGCTTCGGTATCGGCAACTGACCAACAACCAATTATTACGTGCGATTATTTTCCGCAATGAACGCTTTCTGCGTGCTGTCGAAACGGTATCGCAAGTCGGCGGCTGGCGCTGGACGGGCGGGAAATTTACAGAAGTGTCTGAACAGGCGCGCGAGATCATGCAGTTGCACCAGAACCAGATCGTCACTGATATGGCTGAGTTCTGTCACTCACTTGATCACTCGAGTCGCCAGATCGTTGAAAACTGTATTCGTAACGCTGCCCGGCACTTGCAACGCATCGATCAGGAAATTGAGTTGCGGCGCGCAAGTGGTGAGATTGTCTGGCTGCACTTAAAAGCTGAAGTGCTCACCTTTGACACGGATCAGGTTGAACTCGTGGGTGCGATTCAGGATGTTTCGCAGCAAAAAAAGGCTGATCAATTGATAGAATATCAGGCCAACTATGACCTGATGACGGGATTGCCGAATCGCGCACTGTTTCATGATCGATTGTTATCGGCATTATTAAATGCCGCCCGACGCAGTACTCGCCTCGCTGTTTTGTTTATCGATCTCGATAACTTCAAATCAGTTAACGACAATCTTGGCCATGATGCCGGCGACGAGTTGCTGGTGGAATCTGCAAAACGCATCAAAGCCTGTATTCGTTCGGTTGATACCGTCGGGCGATACAGTGGTGACGAGTTTGTTGCATTGTTGGTGGACGTCTTCTCCGTCAGTGTTGCCGCCAAAATTGCGGATAACATGGTCATCGCCATGCGCGAGCCGTTTGAATTGAACGGCCGGCAGGTTTACTGCAGTGTCAGCATTGGTGTGTCTTTTTACCCGGACGATGGCGACGACCCTGACATGCTGCTGATTAAAGCAGACCAGGCCATGTACGAAGTAAAAAAATCCGGGCGCAATGCCTGTCAGTTTTATACGGCAGCGATGCAAATGGAGTCAGAGCATAAACATGTGCTGTACAACGAATTGGTCAGCGCAATTAACAATAACCAGCTGATGGTGTACTTTCAGCCGGTTGTGAATGCAGCCAGCGGTTTGATTTCCAGTTGCGAAGCGCTGGTGCGCTGGCCGCGCTCCGATGGGACTTGGGTGGCACCCGACATCTTCATTCCCGTAGCAGAAGAGCGCGGTCTGATCAATCGAGTGGATCTGTTTGTCTTGCAACAAGCCTTGCAAAGTATTCGCCAGTTGAACAAGCGCCTGGATAAGCCGATTGGTTTGTCAGTCAATGTGTCACCCAAATTGTTGCACCTGCGTGATGACGATGCGCAAGAGTGGCTGCGTGTTCTGGAAGGCGAAAACGAGGTATCTGTAACAATCGAGATTACTGAGCGCGTGTTGATTGACGAGGTTGGTAATACCAGCAAAGTGCTTGAGCAGATTCATGCGGCGGGTGTGCAGATAGCGATTGATGATTTCGGGACGGGTTATTCCGGGCTGAGTTATTTCTCACGCTTTCCTGTGTCGGCGGTGAAAATCGATCGATCATTTGTGCGGGATTTGGGACAACGTGCCACGCAAACCACCTTGGTGGAAACCATATTGCTGCTGGCCAGAAAGCTGGGGATTCAGGTGGTTGCAGAAGGTGTGGAAACTGAAGAGCAAGCCAGAATACTGCGCGCACACAACTGTGACTTTTTGCAGGGCTACTTTATCTCTAAACCAATCCCGGAGCAGGATTTTATCCGCTTGGTAC
>JAUSPW010000394.1 GCA_030652635.1 Pseudohongiella sp.
GATCTTTTCTGGCGCGCCATTCCATTTTTCCGCATCGTCGAGCGGTGGTTTCATCTGCGTGATGTTGGGCCACTTTTGCGCAAGTTCGGCATTAAGCTCCAGAAACTGTTTTTGGTCATCCGGCAGCTCATCCTCTGCATAAATAGCATCGACCGGACACTCGGGCTCACACAGTGCGCAGTCAATGCACTCATCCGGATGGATCACCAGAAAATTGGGGCCTTCATAAAAACAGTCTACTGGACAGACTTCCACGCAATCTGTGTGTTTACAGTTAATACAATTTTCACCGACTACAAATGTCATAATACTTTCCAGTCCGAATCAAACGATGCGGCATTATAGAGTACCTTCCTGCTGCCGACAAACCCGCCGACTGCCGCAAACACGTCAAAGTGATCTTTTTAGTTCATATAACAATTGCTGCGCCTGTCTGGGTGTCAAGTCGTCCAGTTCTGTTTGCCGCAGTTGCTCCAGCACTGGATGCGACGCGCTGGCAAACAGATCACTTTGAGCGGGGGCTTGCTGTAAGCCGGGGTTAGGCACAGTTGACCTGCTTTGGGCTTTGGAGACCGGAGTTGACGGCATGGAGACAGCGAGTTGTTCCAGTTCTCTGAGTTTTTTGCGGGCCTGTTCAATCACTTCAAATGGAATGCCTGCCAGTTGCGCTACCTGCAAGCCGTAACTTTGGTTGGCAGGACCGCGCTTGACCGTATGCATGAATACGATGCCTTGCTGATGTTCAGCCGCATCCAGATGCACATTGCCGACGTTTGTATGGGTATCTGGCAACACCGTCAATTCAAAATAATGGGTGGCGAACAGAGTCATGGCACGAATCTTTTCAGCAATATACAACGCGCTGGCCCACGCTAGCGACAAACCGTCAAAGGTGCTGGTGCCGCGCCCGACTTCATCCATCAATACCAGGCTCTGGTGCGTGGCGTTGTGCAGGATATTTGCGGTTTCTGTCATCTCCACCATAAACGTAGAGCGTCCGCCCGCCAGGTCGTCCGATGAGCCAATGCGCGTGAAAATGCGATCCACCGGTCCAATCACCGCGGATGCCGCGGGCACATGGCTTCCGCAAAAGGCCAGCAGCACAATCAGCGCGGTCTGGCGCATATAGGTTGATTTACCACCCATATTGGGGCCGGTAATGATCAGCATTTGCTGGTCGGCGTCGAGTTGGGTGTCATTGGGCACAAACTGTTTTTCCAATACCTGCTCAACAACTGGGTGGCGTCCTTGTTCAATCTTAATGCCAATCTCATCACTTAATACTGGTTGTGCCCAGCTCAAGGTGAGGGCACGTTCGGCAAAGTTGCACAGCACATCAAGTTCCGACAGCGCAGCGGCACTGTCCTGAAGCCCTGCCAGCTGATTGGCAGTTACTTCAAGCAGTTCATCGTAGAGCAATTTTTCTCGCGCAAGTGCCTTGCTGTTGGCGCTGAGTACGCGATCTTCAAACACCTTCAATTCAGGAGTGATAAAGCGCTCGGCATTTTTGATGGTCTGACGGCGCTGGTATTCAACTGGCATATTGTCGGACTGTGCTTTACTGACTTCAATGTAGAAACCGTGCACGCGGTTATAGCCAACTTTTAAGGTGCTGAGGCCAGTGCGCTGTTTTTCACGTATCTCCATGTCAATCAGAAACTGGCCGGCATTGCTGCTGAGCGCGCGCAATTCATCGAGTTCAGCATCGTAGTGTTCGGCAATAACACCACCTTCGCGGATCACCACGGGTGGATTTTCTATCAGGGCGGACTGCAGTTGCGCGCACAGTGCCGGGTACTCAGCAATGGCAAGCTGCAGCTGAGCCAGGCGGCTGGTTTCCATTACGGTTTGCAGGGCACTCAAGGCTGACTGCAGGGCGGGAAACACCGTCAACGCGTCGCGAAGGCGGGCCATGTCCCTTGGTCGGGCTGATCGAAGTGCTACGCGGGCCAGAATACGTTCAATATCACCAACCTGTTTTAACAAGGGTTGCAGCGTTTCAAAAGCGTATTGATGCTGCAAGGCACTGACCACTTGCTGGCGTTGTTGCAGTACGATGCGCTGGCGCAGAGGTCGATTCAGCCAGCGATTCAGTAGCCGACTGCCCATCGCGGTGCTGGTGGCATCGATCACTGACATCAAGGTATTGCTGCTGCCTCCCCCCAGATTGCGGTCGAGTTCCAGATTACGTCGACTTGCGCCATCCATTACCAACGCATCGGCCGCAATTTCTGCGCTCATGCGTTGGATATGGGGCAGGGCGGAGCGCTGGGTATCTTTGGCATAATTAAGCAGGCAACCGGCGGCTTGAATGGCGTGTGGCAATTCTTCACAACCAAAACCACGCAGGTCACGTGTCTGAAAGTGGCTGATCAACTGACGATAACAGGTGTCGCTGTCATATTCCCAAACAGGACGACGGCGCAGACCGGGACGACTGGCAAGCTCGGGAGGTAACAACAGGTGCTCATTGACCAGCAATTCTGCGGGTCGTATGCGTTCAATTTCGGCAAGCAGATCACTGAGACCGCACACCTCACTGACCTGGAATCGACCACCGCTGATGTCCATCCACGCCAGTCCAGATTGCCATTCACCATTGGAAGCTTTTTCGGAGACACTTATCGACATCAGTACGCAGTCGCTGCGGGCATCCAGCAGGGCTTCGTCGCTGATAGTGCCGGGTGTAATGATGCGGACGATCTGTCGTTCCACGGGGCCTTTACTGGTCGCCGGGTCGCCAATTTGCTCACAGATGGCGATTGATTTGCCCAGCTCTACCAAGCGTGCCAGATAACGCTCGACTGAGTGATAGGGCACACCACACATCGGAATCGGTTTGCCATTGACATTACCGCGTGCTGTCAGCGTGATGTCCAATAAACTGGCAGCCTCGACCGCATCTTGAAAAAACAGCTCGTAGAAATCCCCC
>JAUSPW010000402.1 GCA_030652635.1 Pseudohongiella sp.
TATTGGTGCGGGCGCTGTTGCTATGGCGGTGCTGGCGGGCAAGCTGGACTATGAACAGCGCCTGCGAGATGGCTCCTTTGTTCGTCGTAGTATGCTGGCATCCTTGGTACCGCATGCGGTCACACCGTGGTTGCACGCATCTGCGGAGAATCGGGCACGCGCAAATGTCTGGGCGTGGTTTAAAGAGTTTGAGCCCATTCAAACAATCGAACCCTTGCCGCATAAGGATCCGGAGTTTCTTGAGACGATTTATGATCGGCTCGCAGCCTTGGCGATGACCGCTGACGAGCGTAAACAATGGAGCAGCTTGCGCGGATTTGGCGATTGGCGAGGTCCCGGATTTGCGCAAAGCATCTACACGCGCTACACCATTTTCTGGGGGCGACAATGGTTCAACAAAAACCTTGCTCGAGCAACCCGTGAAGAATTTGCTGGCATGATTGGGCCGGTACCTATTGGTGTAATGCAGCAGGTGTATTTCTCAATGACGCGCGGTTTGCTGTCAAATCACGAAGGCGCCAACGCATACGTGCGCGAAAGTGCGTTTAATCAGCATTGGCAATTCCCGACGTTGTTTTTACATGGCAACAGGAATACGGTGTTTGATAAGGAATCTTCGCGCCAGTCTGCAGATCAGTTGACCCGCCTCAGGAGATTCCGCGATACCGGCAATACCTGCACAGATGAGCTGGAGCCGGAAGATTATGCGGCGCACAAGGTTTGGATTGAAGTGTTGAATGACTACGGCCATATGGACATGATCTTCAGCAAGCGCGCCAGTCTTGAGGTATATCCGCGCTTACATGAGTTTTTTACGGCTGCGACACAAGACGACCTTACTGGGTTTGCTCAAAAGCGGTTGTCTTCGTCGGCAGCGCGTGCGTGGTTCATGAACAATTGCCGTGCCAGTTCACATAATCCTGTTCAGCATTATGTAACAACCGCGCCGAGGACGGGGCCGATCATATCGTCACCGAAACGCCAGTCCGATGGTCGGGTGTCCGTTCGGGTCTGGGTAGAAGCGGAAGACTTTCAGGTGCACGCGGCAAGTGGCGTCCGAGTGGAGTCTGCTTCGTGCGATGTGATAGTCAGCCATTTGCCGTTTAAAAGCGATACTGGCGATGATCTTGCTTTAAATTCTGTCACTTTCCAATTTGACGAGTCTGCGTTGTGGCGCCATGAATTCTGGTTGTACGATGTTGAATTTCCGGAATCTGCGGACGGCAAATTCAATTTTTCACTTGATTACGGCAAGCTCACACCGGCGGGCACTCTTTTGCCCGGGCAAAGTGCAGTCGTTGACTGGTCAGACATGGCCTGGTTCCAGCGCGTGTGCGCAGGCGAATATCCCGTAGCGGGTGACAATCAAGCTGGCAAACATCGCCCCTTGAGTATCTTGGCAGGTTCCTGCCTGTATCCGGGTTTACCGTTTGACAGGCATGGCGCGTTTTCTGCATTTGCTGGCATGCGCTCACATCTGACCGAACCTGCCGGTTCTGTCTTGCGTGGGGTGGATGGATTGATACTGCTCGGTGATCAAATCTATGCGGATGCTAGTGCTGATCTGTTTGATCCCAAATCACATTATGAGCGCTATCGCAACGCCTACCGATTGGCATTTTCCCATCCCGATGTGGCATATGTGTTTTCACACCTACCGACTTGGCTGGTACTTGATGACCATGAGTTCAAGGATAACTGGCGCGGTCCTTATGATGACACCCTGACATATGCGCGCAGAATGGCAGGGTTGTATCAAATGCATCAGCATCCCCATTGGGATACAGAGCGTGCTGATCTTTGGTACAACTTCCAGTGTGCTGGATATCCAGCATTTGTGTTTGATACGCGCAGCGACAGTGACGCCTCGGACAGCCTCTCGTCAGGCTTGTTGAGTAACAAACAACTTGAAGCTCTTGAGAAATGGCTGATCAATCAATGCGGGAGCCAGGTGATCCTGCTGTGCAGCGGTTCACCAATCGGCCCTGTTTCCAGATCCAAGGTCGCTTATCCGGATCTCTTGCGCCGTGAAGATGGTTTGCTGGCTTATCCTGGTTTCCTGGCAAAAGTGGTTGGATTGATTCTTCAGCACGCCGCAGATTCCCAAGTAATATGGTTGACCGGGGACCCTCACCTGTCGTGTGTGGTTGAGCTGGTCGCGAGCAGTGATCAAGGGTCGGTGTCTATTACGCAGATCTGTTGCTCTGGACTAAATGCTCCACTCCCGTTTATCAACGCGCAAGCTGCAGCTTATGATTGGGATACCTCGTTTGGGTTATTGCTGGAACATGAGCAAAGTGCTATTCAGTGGACGGGTCGGCAATATCTGTTGACTGATCACCCTAGACACTTTGTCCGGCTCGATATTGATCCAGATGATGGCATGCGATTGAAAGTGCAAGCCTATGCTGCCGATGGTTCGATGTCAGGCCGTGCCTACCAAAGCGCGTTAGTCAAAACGGGTCGCTAAGTTGTAGCAAGGAGTTTTTGCTGTGAAGCTCTTGGAAAAAATCACCGGATTTTCGCGCTATGATCAAGTGCTGGAGCCGCTGCTGCTCAGTCAAATTGTTGAGTCTCAGCGCATGCGGGTGCTTCAGTCGGAGCGTGCGTTGATTCTGGTTGTTGTCAGCAGTCTGTTTTATCTCGGCGGGCTTTGGAGCGAGGTGGACACTGGCCGACTGTCAGCTTGGCTTGGCATCATTGTGGTGCTGGCTGTCATCAGAGCGCTGATCTGCCGAAAGATTGAAAAGCGCATTGCCCACAGTACAGTTCCCGTGTTGTATCGCAATGAGCTGATGCTGTACTTCAGTTCACTGCTCAGCACACTTGCTGTTGGTTCGGGATACTGGTGGATTTGTTTGGGGGGTGACGAACGCGTTGTTTTTGCAGTGGCATTGCTGACGCTAATTTATGCGATTGGGACAACCATCAACTCATCTATTCAGAACCGCGGGTTTACCTGGTTATTAGTCAGCAATCTGGGGCAGGGTGTGGTTTTTCTACTGTTGGTTTCTGAGCCGGCCGATATGGAGGCCGGCGTTGCCATGCTGGCGATTACCATTCTGTTAACGGAATTTGGCAAGCGAAGCGCAGAGGTGTTTAACGAATCTATTCGTATTCGAGAGGAAAATCGTGAACAAAACATCCGATTGGAAAAAGACAAACTACTGGTTGAAAAGTCGTTAAACGTAGCGCGTCAGGCCAATGAGGAAAAAAATCGTTTTATGGCGGCTGCCAGTCATGATCTGCGCCAGCCTTTGCATGCAATGACATTATTTTTGGGTAGTTTGCGACATACGGTCACCGATGGTCGTACCCAGGAACTGCTCGATAAAATTGACGAAACCAGCACAATTTTGCATGAACAATTTAACAGTCTGTTGGACTTGTCCAAGTTTGATGCCGGTGTTGTGACCGCAGACGAATCAAGGTTCCGCTTGGATCTGATGCTAAAAAACATCGCGGATGGTGCTGCGCAGGATGCACAGCAAAAGAAAGTAACCTTGCATTTGTACAGCATACCGGTTGTGGTGAAATCCGATATGTTGCTGATGGAACGATTGCTGCGCAATCTTGTTAATAATGCCGTGCGGTACACCGACAAAGGTTCGGTCAGCATTCAAATGCGCCGCCAGCGCAATGGTCTGGTAATTTCTGTTATTGATACCGGTGTTGGTATCTCCCTTGAGGATCAGGACAAGATTTTCCGTGATTACTTTCAGGTCAGCAATAAAGCGCGTAGCAAAAGCAAAGGTTCCGGCCTGGGACTTGCAATTGTTAAACGCATTGCGGCGCTTCTGGCATTAAAAATAACGCTCAAATCTCAGGTAGGATCAGGTAGCACGTTTAATGTGCATGTGCCGCTGTCTGCACTCGTTGATCTGCCGGATATGGAAGAGATAAGTGACGACGAAATGGATACCGTTCAAATGGATTTTGCCGGTTTGAGGATTCTGATTGTCGATGATGATGCGTCAATTCTGGATGCGATGACGGGCCTGTTGAGGACCTGGGGGTGCTCGGCCATCAGCGCATCGTCGCCAGAACAGGTGGATCGCTTGTTATCTTATGAAAGTGACTTTGATCTGGTCTTGATGGATGACATGTTGCATGACGATGTGATGGGGCTGGATATTGCGATACAGCTGTCCGCAAAAATCCCGAAACAACACATCATTATGGCAACTGCCAACGCGGCAAGTGCGCGGCTTGCTGAGATCAAGGCGGCGGGGTTTGAGGTGTTGGTGAAGCCGGTGGATTATGAGGTGCTGAGGCGCGCGATTGTGAAGGCGATGGTCAGTTAGTTTTTTTTGTTCGAC
>JAUSPW010000407.1 GCA_030652635.1 Pseudohongiella sp.
ATTGATAAGGACTTTCGGACGGGGGACACTTGCCGGGAATACTGATTCGGGCTACTGTCCGGGGAGTCGAATCAGAGGGATGAATCTGATTCATATAAGATGGTGAAATTGCCGCAAATTGGGGTGTGGGTCTTTCCGTGCAGAAACTTGGATTTCAGCACCTGTGAGGGTACAAGCCAGTCATTTTGCAAGGCATGCAGTCAAATGCCCGGCATGCTGAAATAAAAATAGTACAACAAAGATAATTAAATTTTATTGTTGACAGACTATTTTCTTGGTCGTACTATTCCTCCACGAACTGATTTTTGGGGGTAAATATGTACGCGACAACGGGCACAAATTTCCAATCTAACTTGCGACGCAAACAAGAATTGCATGCTAGCAAGCACGCGAATGAAAGAAAGCAGCAGCGGGCGATTTCGCAAGAGGCTATTGAGTTAATCGCTTTGTTTGGGGAGCGTTCCCATGATGGCCAAAATGGCATTCGTTACGTCATGACAGATAAGGCGATGACCAGGTTGGAGCGCGTGGTTGGGCATACTCAGCAAACTGATAAATTGCGAGGATGCTATGTCGTGCTAAGCGCTGAAGACGAATGTACGGTAATCACTGTAGGTCATCGTCATGACTGATATCACTATTCCTCGAGGAATTTACTACTTCGGCAAAATACCCGGGCAGTCGCCTGCATTTGGTCTTATGGGTCAAGTAATGGCCAATATGCGCTTCGATTCTTCGAAAAATCAGAGTGATAGGCTTGCGTGTGCTCTGGGGTGGGTAGCGGCTCTGAAGCTGCTAAACAGTGGGGCGATTGTAGGCTATCGTGAATATACCGATTTACTAAAACGAGAATGCTGGGAAGCGGCGGAGAGTGCTGGCTTACCGAAAGAAATTGTGGAAATGGTGTGGTTTGCGGATAAAACGAACAGTTTCAATAGCTGGATGAGAGTAGAGCTCATTGGTCTTCTGGCTGATTTTGCGGAGCAGTTCGATCCCGCACAACAAGAATTCGCTGATGCCGTGGCAGAGCTCGGTGAGCATGAGGCCCGAGGCTTTGATAACGGACTGTGCGACGCGATTATCAATTTGCTGAAAGCACCTGCAGGAAGTTCCGTTTGGATTCCATTCGATGTGACTGGGCAGCTAACCATGAGGGCTTTAAGGCAAGGGTTATTCGTCGTGCTTGATGGGCCTATGTCGAGTAGCAGGTCTTTGCTGATCATTAGGCTTTTGGCAGTAATAGCAGGGACAAGTCACAATCTTTCTACAAATGCAGAGATGCCGTCAACTGAAGAAGACGAGGTGCGAAAATCGTTTGATTACTTGATTGCGTGTCCTCCGATTGGTATGAAAATTCCGCTTGCCTCTGGATGGCGCCTATGGGAGGGCTTCGAGTTTGGCCTGCCTGGATCGGAAGCAATTTATAAAAGGTTAGCAGGTCTGACTGCGGTGCAGCTCGATCGTGCTGAGTCATGGGCTATGGCTGCGATGTGGCCTCGCATAAAGTTCAGGGCCGTCTTTATGACAGGGCTAAACCTTTTATTTGCGAAGGGGCAGGAGCAGCGATTGCGGGAGTTCCTTGTTATCGGGCAGCAACAACCAATGGCAGTGGTCACTTTGCCACCAAAATTATTGCAGTTTTCTGGAATACCAGTTGCATTGACGATTTTGGATCGAACAAATACAAATGGTGCTACCCGATTTGTTGACTCAAGCTCAATGACGATCGAGTCGAAGTCTACTATGCGCTTCAGTCGCCAGCTGGATTCGGCAAAGCTTGTTCAAGCTATCGAACGCGAAGAAGACATTGATGATGTCGCAAAGAGTGTGACACTTGAGGAGATTGCTGCACAGGAATGCAATTTGATGCCTGCCCGATATCTCAAGGCGCTTGCTGACGATGATATTGATCGAGTCCCGTTGGGTGAGCTTGTTTATGAAGTAATACGGGCTCCTGTTGTTTCGAAGGATGCAACGGCGGTAGAAGTCCAAGAGGTAAACATTCCAGATTTGGGGCGTTGGGGAGCGCTTGAAGGCCCGTTCTTAAAGCGAACAACGGTGCAGGAGAGAAAGCTTACCCAGTGCAGTTTGTTGCCAGAAGACATAATAATTTCCATTAAAGGCACAATCGGTAAGGTCGGCCTTATAGGAAATAGCGTTAATGTGAATGGTCCATTGGTCTGTGGTCAGAGCGTCATCGCTATTCGACCGAATAGAAATATCGTTAGACCTATTTCCTTGTATCTCTACTTGAGATCAGATGACTTCATGAGTCAGCTGGAAGCCTTTCGGGTAGGTGCTGCCGTAGCTCATGTAACTCCATCGACTCTGCTGCATGAAGTCAGAGTCCCCGTAAAAGAATTACGTGAGCAAGAGCGTGACAAGGAGCTGTTTGAAGAACTCTGCAGGTTGGAGTGTGAAGCTGAAGCTGTGTATAAACGTATTGACGAAATTCGGCGAAGCCTCTGAGAAAGTAAATGCTCAACCCATAATAGTGAAAACGAGGTATGGCTCAAGTTTGGAAATAGGAAGTTTGCTGTATTTTGGACTTTTTATTGCTCCGAAAATTTTAAGAAATAGCGCGAGTTGTATACCCGCTAGAGGCTACCCTTTATCCGACTAGGAAAATAGAGATGCAAAAAACAGACAAGAAAAACGGCGGCGACCTAGGCTTTGAAGCTGAGTTGTTCAAGACTGCCGATAAGCTGCGAGGCAACATGGAACCCAGTGACTACAAGCACGTGGTTCTGGGCCTGATTTTCCTCAAGTACATCTCAGATGCGTTTGACGAGAAGTACAGAAAGTTGATGGCAGACGATGCCGGTGCGGCCGAAGACCGAGATGAGTACGCAGCAGACAACGTGTTCTGGGTTCCAAAGGATGCAAGATGGGCACAGTTGCAGGCCAATGCCAAGCTGCCGACCATCGGTACGTTGATTGACGATGCCATGCGCGCCATAGAAAAGGACAACGAGAGCCTAAAGGGCGTGTTGCCCAAGGACTATGCCCGTCCTGCACTCAACAAGATCATGTTGGGTGAATTGATTGATTTGATCTCAAATATTGATTTGATGGCAGGTGGCGATCACAAAAGCAAAGATATTTTAGGCCGTGTCTACGAATACTTCCTTGGCCGCTTCGCAGGTGCTGAGGGCAAAGGTGGTGGTGAGTTTTACACCCCACGGTCAGTTGTTCGCACGCTAGTTGAAATGCTGGAGCCGTATTCAGGTCGTATCTATGACCCTTGCTGCGGCTCGGGTGGTATGTTTGTTCAGAGCGAGAGCTTTGTGCGCGAGCATGGTGGCCGCATTGGTGACATTGCTGTGTATGGGCAGGAGTCAAACTACGTGACGTGGCGACTTGCCAAGATGAACTTGGCAGTTCGTGGTATTGACAGCGACATCCGTTGGAACAACGAGGGCAGCTTTCACAAGGATGAACTACGAGATCTGAAGGCAGATTTCATCCTTGCAAACCCCCCGTTCAACATTAGTGACTGGGGCGGTGAACGTCTGCGTGAGGACGTGCGCTGGTTGTATGGAGTGCCACCAAAGGCGAATGCAAATTACGGATGGTTACAGCACATTGTTCATCACCTTGCGCCAAACGGAATAGCAGGCGTAGTTCTTGCTAACGGTTCGCTATCCTCAAACCAAACAGCTGAATTAGAAATTCGTAAAGCAATGATTGCCGGTGATGTTCTGGCCTGCGTTCTGACACTCCCTGTCCAACTCTTTTATTCGACTCAAATTTCAGCAAGTGTTTGGATTTTGGCTAGAAATAAGAATTTCTCAAAGGGAGTAGACCGACGTGGGCAAGTGTTATTTATTGATGCACGAGCTCTTGGTTTTCTTGTTGATCGCACGAGGCGAGAGTTTTTAGATCGCGAGATTTCACAAATTGCGAGCGCTTTTAAGTGCTGGAAGGGAGCAACTGACGGGGATTTATACCAAGACATTCCTGGGTTCTGTCGAACAGTAGATATACAAACTATCGAGTCACATCGCTGGGCACTGGTTCCGGGACGTTACGTTGGTTTTGATCGAAGCGAACTTTCGACAACGGCAATAGACAAATTGAAAGGTGACTTTTCTGATTTGAAGACAGCTCTTATCAAATTACCTAACGAAGTTGAAAAATCGATAACAATCTTTGAGGAGTTGTTTCATGGCTGAACCATTTTTGGATCATCCTTTGGGGTGGAAGGTTATTACCATGGAGCCTAAGAAAGGATCTGGTTATATTGAGCGTGTTGAAAGCGGAGGGACACCGAGTACCTCCGTGGATGAGTATTGGGACGGTGAGGTTCCTTGGTTGACACCAAAGGAGATTACGAGGGGAAATGGAGCTCTATATGTTTCGAGTACCGAGCGGACTATAACAGAACTAGGTGTTCGGTCGAGTGCAGCAAAGCTTATGCCAGTTGGCACAGTAATGCTTACAAAGAGAGCGCCCGTTGGTGCTGTCGCAATTTCGACTGTGCCTATGTGTACCAATCAAGGTTTTTTGAATTTCATCTGCGGGGATAAGCTACTCCCAACTTACCTTGCGTACTGGCTAGTTGCCAACAAAAGGTATCTTGATGCGGTTGCGAATGGATCTACTTATCCCGAAATATATAAAAGCGACCTATTTGAATTCTATATAGCAGTGCCATCCGTCGAGCAGCAGAAGGAAATACTGCGAACAATTTCGGCAGCAAAGCAGCTCGCACTTTGTCTGGATGCGACCTCCCATTCTGCAATAGAAGTGGTTGATGTGCTGATGCTTCAGAAGCTGCGTGATCGCATCGATCACTTCTATTCTACACTTCTGCCGATAATTCTATCAGGGCGGTTTGCTCGAGGTGGGGCATGAGTTTGTGTCTTCAGAGTGAGTGTCGGAAACTTTTATCACATAAAGGAGAGCATGATCCATATCCGTCTAGTGCTTGGGCGTTTATGGGAGCAAAGGATAAGGACAAACTTTCAAAGGCTGGTTTTGCTACTCCGAGAGGAGGCGCAAAGGGTGCATATCAAAACCATGTGCTGCGCAGTAATAAAGTAATAGTACCCTACGAACGTTTCAGACAGGCGCCTCTTGAAAGTTATGAGGATGGTTATGTTATTCGTCTTTTTCCATATCAGTACTTTGACGGCCCTGGCAAAGTCAAGGCTGATTTCAGTCTGCCTGGTGCTCCACAGATTGGGATAAACGCATTTGTCCTGTACAGAACGCACGACCAGTTAGTAAGCCTGCCACCATTGCCTGAATGGCGTATTCGATCTTTAGCTTTAAATGGGCAACCCGTCTCAGAACGTATAGCGGGTGCAGTAGATTCAGGAGAGTTTGTGCTGAGAATTGCTGCGCTCGGAGCATATGCAGCTAGAATAGAAGGTCCTCCGCAGGGGATATTTGCTCCTGAGTATGCAACGGAGAATACTAACTATCTAGCAAAGTGTATGCTAGCTTGGTTAACGGCGCATACAGTCGACAGCCCTTATGTTGCTGCACAGGCTCATCATTTACAGATAATTCTTCAAGAGGCAGGGCTTTTTCATCCGGTAGAATGGGAGGCAATGGGTTTGCTAAGGAGTGGCCATACCTCATGTCCGCTTTGCATGAAGCACATCAAATATGCCGAATTACATGATCAAATTTCTTTTGCTGAAGAGAACTCGCTGCTAAATGCTTCCGAGCAAGTTGAAAACTCTACCAGATCGACAGTAGTAAACCTATTTCATCTAGTTCCGCTGACATACTCTGATATTGAGCACATTCCTCAAAATGTTGCATGGGGACATGCTATCTGCAACACGAAGTTAGGGCAGCGAAAATGTTATCCCTTGGCAGAGTTGATTTCTGAGGGAGCAAAGGTTGGAATTGTCGATGAAACTGGTGTGATATCGACATTTGGCTGGATCGCTCAAAATCTTGAGATGATTAGATCGCCAGCAGGAGCCGTTTGGATTCGAATCGTCGAAGATCACTTGAGTGCTGAGGAGCAGGCAACAATAGCTGACTTCTTAGAGCAATATAGAGAGCAATGATATGGCGTTTTTGTCGGAGGCTGCTCTGGAGCAAGCTTTGCTTCAACAGTTAGGAACTCTTAAATACTGCATCGAAGCTGAAGAGGTCATTGGGCCTGATGGTTCGCAGCCAGAGCGGGAAAGTCACGATCAGGTCATCCTGACCAGCAGACTTGCCGAGGCCGTTGCACGTATTAATCCCCACGTTCCAGAGGAAGCGAGATTAGATGCTATTCGCAAGCTGACGCAGACCGAGTTCCCCACACTGCTCGAAGAAAACCGACGCATCCATAAGCTGATGACCGAAGGCGCGGATGTTGAGTACTATGACCGAGACGGAACGTTAAAGGCTGGCAAAGTCAACCTGATCGACTTCGAAAACTTGGACAACAACGATTGGTTGGCGGTAAATCAGTTTGTGGTGATCGCTGGCACATATAACCGCAGGCCGGACGTAGTGGTTTTTGTCAACGGTATGCCTTTGGCTGTGATCGAACTCAAAGCACCTGGCAGTGACAACGCCACTGTTGTTAGTGCCTTCAACCAACTGCAAACCTACAAGTCACAAATCCCAGCGCTTTTCACGACAAATACGGTCTTGATTACGAGCGACGGACTGACCGCACGTATTGGCTCGCTTAGTGCGGACATTGAACGCTACATGCCATGGCGCACAACCGATGGCAAGGATGTTGCACCCAAGGGCACGCCTGAGCAACAGACACTGATTGAAGGTGTGTTGGAGCGTGGTCGCTTGCTGCAACTGCTTCGTGATTTCACGGTGTTCGGCGAGACGAAGAGTGGACTCGCCAAAATCATCGCCGGATACCACCAGTTCCATGCAGTCAACCATGCAGTGACCTGCACGATCAAGGCTAGCAGACCAGAGGGTGACAAACGTGCTGGGGTGATTTGGCACACACAAGGTTCGGGCAAAAGCTTGCTCATGGCTTTTTACGCTGGGCAGCTTGTGCGTCACAGTGATATGGCTAACCCCACCCTTGTTGTCCTCACCGACCGTAACGACCTTGACGATCAATTGTTCGGCACTTTCTCCATGTGCCAAGACCTGATCCGTCAGCGTCCAGAGCAAGCCAACAGTCGGGAAGACCTACAAAAAATACTCAGTCGTTCATCGGGAGGCGTGGTCTTTACAACCATCCAAAAATTTAGCCCTGATGCAGGCACCAGCACTTACCCCGTGCTCACTGATCGTCGTAATGTGATAGTGATTGTTGACGAAGCC